>JBKPQV010000773.1:0-5002 GCA_046734235.1 Acidobacteriota bacterium | reverse complement strand
TGGCGTGATTTCTTATTCCGTCGCACAACGTACCAATGAGCTAGGCATTCGACTGGCGCTCGGAGCGAGTCAATTTGATGTGTTGCGTCTCGTTCTCTCTGCTGGATTGAAAATGGCGTTGGTGGGGATTGCGTCCGGAATCGTTATTTCGTTTGCGGTGACTCGATTCTTATCGAGTTTACTGTTTGGGGTGCGCCCGACGGATTTCTTTACGTTCGGCGCTCTATCGCTGTTGCTAATTGTGGTGAGTTTGCTTGCGTGTTATCTGCCGGCACGACGAGCAACAAAAGTCGATCCATTGGTTGCGCTTAGGTACGAGTAGGAAGGTATTTCAGATTGTTGATTTCAGATTTCAGATTTAAGTGAAGTCTGAAACCCTATTCAATCTGAAATCTTAAATCTGAAATCTGAAATAGACCTATGAACACTCTTTTACACGACATACGCTATGCACTCCGAATGTTACGCAATCGGCCAGGATTCACGATCGTTGCCGTTATTACTTTAAGTCTCGGCATTGGTGCTAACACTGCGATCTTCAGTGTCGTGAACGCCGTCGTGCTAAATCCACTTCCGTTTCCCAAGCCGGAAGAGATTGTACTGGTGCGGGATGACTTACCAGGCCGGCAAATCGAAGACGTGGGAATGTCTGTTGATGAGTTGAAAGACTTCCAGGAGCGCTCGGGAGTTTTTGATCAGGTCTCGGCTGTCTGGCCGGTCGATGCAAATCTCACCGGTTCTGATCGTCCCGAGCGGATCGAACTGCTCGCAGTGAGTCCTAATTACTTTTCGCTTCTTGGCGCAAGCGCACAGCTCGGAAGAGTCTTTGGTCCCCAAGATCAAGCCCAGGGTTTTGCGGAAGGCGTCGTAATCAGCGACGGACTTTGGCACCGGTTGTTTGGTGCAGACCCGAATGTTCTCGGTCGCAAGGTCTACGCCGATACCGATATGTACACTGTAATTGGTGTGATGCCGCCGGGATTCCGGCATCCAGGCAAGACCTTGAGGAATGAAGTCGATATGTGGGGGACAGCTGGTTTTGCAGCCAGCCCATTTCCAAATCCGCCTATTCGTCAACAGCGCATGTTGCCCGGCGCAATCGGACGACTCAAGCCTGGACTCAAGATCGAACAAGCTCAAGCAAAGCTCGATGCATTCACTGCGGAACTAAAAACTCAGTACCCGAAGGACTATCCAGCCGAACTCGGTTGGAACGTACGCCTCTTGCCTGCGCGAGAAGCGTTGATTGGCAACGTGCAAAAGACGTTGATGATTCTGCTCGCCGCCGTTGGAGTTGTGCTTCTTATCGGTTGTGTCAACATCGCCAACCTCTTGTTAGCACGAGCCTCAGGTCGGCGACGGGAAATGGCAATTCGTTTGGCACTCGGCGCTGGTCGCCGTCGTTTAATAGTTCAACTGCTAACCGAAAGTGTGCTTTTGTCGTTCCTTGGCGGAGTTGTAGCGCTCATCGTTGTTGCTTCAATGATGAAGCTCCTCATCGGGTTCTTGCCTCCTGAGATTCCCCGGCTTAACGAAGTGACGATCAACGCTACCGTACTTGTCTTTGTCTTTTTAATCTCAACCATTACTGGTCTGCTTTTCGGACTGGTGCCCGCGCTGCAGACATCGCGTCCTGAAATCGTTACCAATTTAAAAGAAGGAACGCTTGGAGCTGGTACAGGTGCAGCCCACCAGCATTTTCGCAGTGGCCTCGTCGTAGTCGAGTTTGCTTTGTCACTCGTTTTAATGATTGCTGCCGGCCTTCTCTTGAGATCGTTTAGCCGGCTGATGGATGTAAATCCGGGATTTGATCCAAACAACGTGCTGCTGGCTCGCATCTGGTTGCCCGTACCCAACAATCCAGAAAAGGATCCGTATCGTGATCCGATCAAGCGGTCAGGTTTCATAAAGGAAGTACTGAATCGGAGCAAAGTTTTGCCAGGTGTTCGACATGCGGCGATCAGTACTGGCAATGGTGTGCCGCTTCTTGGACCACACAATACCAATGGTTTCACCATCGAAGGGCAGGGAGGCGCTGATGGCGCGGTTCCGACCGCCCAGGGCAATGCAGTGAGTCCGGAGTTCTTTAGCGCCTTGAGCATTCCGCTGGTACGTGGTCGAGTATTCACTGAAGGTGACGACCAGAACACTCCTCCGGTAGTGATTGTTGATGAAGCACTAGGGAAGCGCTACTTCGGAGATCAGGATCCGATTGGCCATCGCATTAAGCCCGGTGGTCGTGCCTCGAATGCCCCATGGATCACTGTCGTTGGTGTCGTCGGCAACATCAAGTCTGACGGTTTCGATCAACCTGATCAACCACACATCTATTTTCCGATCTTCCAAAGACCAAGTTACGCGATGGCGGTCTATCTGCAGACCGAGCCTGATCCGTTGACCTTATCAAGGTCTCTGCGCGAACAGGTCCAGGGCATTGATCCAAATCTGCCGGTCTTTGGTGAACGAACTATGAAGACTGTAGTCGCGGATTCAATGGGCCAACGACGCTTTGCTATGCAGGTAGTCGGATTGTTTGGCGTGCTCGCGTTGTTGTTGGCAAGCATCGGTATTTATGGGGTGATGGCTTATTCGGTGAATCAGCGTACACGCGAAATCGGGATTCGCATGGCCCTTGGCGCATCGCGAGTCATGATTATGCGTTGGGTGCTGCAACAAGGAGTGGTTCTAATAGCAATCGGCGTGGGTACGGGTTTACTTGCAGCGTTTGCGCTAATGCGACTCCTGCGAAGTTTGTTGTTTGGCGTAGCGGCGACTGATGTCGTTACTTATGTTGCGCTCGCGTTTGTGTTGGCGGTAGTCGCATTGATGGCGTGCTACATACCTGCTCGCAGAGCGACCAAGATCGATCCGTTGGTGGCGTTGAGACATGAATGATATTTCAGATTGAAGATTGCAGATTTCAGATTCTTGCTGGAGTCAAATGCAATCTGAAATCTGAAATCTGAAATCTGAAATTTGAAATCTCAAATAGATTATGGATTCCTTAATCAAAGACATTCAATACGGCATTCGCATGTTGGGGAAGAATCCCGGGTTTACGGTGCTAGCTGTAGTTACTCTAGCCCTCGGAATTGGAGCGAACACAGCGATCTTTAGTGTCGTCAATGCTGTGCTGTTGCGCTCGCTGCCGTATGCCAACGCCGATGAGTTGGTTACGATCTTCATGACAACACAGGGCGACGAGCCGGAATCAAGATTTCCTTATGCTCCAGCACCGTTCTTGAATCTGAGGGCCAACAACCATTCGTTTACTGACATTGCGGCGCTAAGCAATAAGGGTTGGCCGGCAAATCTTACAGGTACAGGCGAACCTGAACGACTTCAGGGTTATCAGGTTTCTGCCAATCTGTTTTCCGTTCTCGGTGTGAATCCACAGTGGGGACGCACCTTCTCGCCTGAAGAAGATCAACTAGGCACCAATAAAGTAGTTGTTTTGAGTAATGATTTTTGGCAACGCCGGTTTGCTGGTGATCGAGGTGTTATCGGCAGAACTCTCACGCTCAATGGTGATAGTTACAACGTTGTCGGCATCATGCCGCCCGATTTCCGTTTCTATTCAAAAACTGATGTCTGGACCACCTTAGCCTTTGATGTAAAAGAACAGGCTGAACGGAACTCGAATTATCTTGAGGTCTTTGGTCGTCTGAAGCCCGGCCTCTCTATAGAACAAGCGAGTAGTGACGCTGATCAAGTGACTCTCGCTTTCTTCAACGATCAGAAGTCTCAATTTCACACTCGCTTGCGCCCGCCACAGGATTTGATCACCCGCGAAGTAAAGCCGATGCTGCTTCTTTTGTTATCTGCAGTCGGTTTTGTTCTTTTGATTGCCTGCGTAAACATGGCGAACCTCACATTGGCCCGCGGCATTCTCCGCCGCAGGGAGTTGGCAGTACGTGCGGCGCTGGGTGCGAGCAGGTTTCGCATGGTGCGTCAGCTGTTGATAGAGAGTGCATTGCTGGCGTTCATCGGTGGCGCGCTCGGTTTGCTGCTGGCTAATTGGGTCATGAAGTTTTTGACTTCAGGCTTACCGGAATACATCGCCAATGCCAACGCCCGCGTAGGTCTTTTGAAAATCGACACGACGGCACTCCTATTTACCCTCGGCTTGTCGTTGTTGACCACGATGCTCTTTGCGCTCATTCCCGCGTTGCAATTGTCCCGCTTCGATCTAAATCGCGAGTTGAAGCAGAGCTCTAGAGGTCTTGTAACGCGGAATCGTTTTCGTTCGGCGCTCGTTGTTACAGAGATCACTCTGGCAATGATCAGTTTGGTTGGCGCAGGTCTGATGATCAAAAGCTTATGGCGACTGGTCCATGTTAATCCGGGATACGAGCCTAGCGGCGTCCTGACTGCGCAGATCGATCCGTCAGAGGATCGCTACAAAGATGAAGCGCTCAACATTTTTTATCGGAATCTGCTTGAACGGGTTCGAACCATTCCGGGCGTCACGGATGTCGGCATCATCAATACGCTGAACGCCTCCACTAATTACTCGGTTACTGAGCACCCACCAGTCCCACCTGAACGCCAGAACTCAACGCAAATGAACCAGGTCAGCTCGGATTACTTCAGGGCCATGGGAATCCCACTGCGCGCAGGTCGCACTTTTGACAACAACCGCGATGTAAAGGGAGCCGCCAAGGTAATCATCATTGATGAAAGTTTGGCCCGCAAAGAATTTCCAAATGAGAACCCGATTGGTAAGCACCTGAACTTTTGGAAAGGGTCGTGGGAAATCGTCGGCATAGTCGGTGGTGCTCGCTATTGGGGATTGAATGGAGAGCCAGTACCGCACATGTACTTTTCCTATCACCAGGTCAATTGGGGTTCGATGCAGTTAGTGGTGAGAACGCACTATGCTGATCCGTTGCGACTAACCCACCCTCTTCGCAATGAACTAGCGGCAATCGACCGAAATCAACCAATACATTCTTTCAAGACGCTGCAGGCAACAGTATCGGATCTGGTCGCCCCGCAACGC
>JBKPQV010000772.1:0-3787 GCA_046734235.1 Acidobacteriota bacterium | reverse complement strand
GAAATCTTTGCCGCGGAGCGGCCTAAGCGTAAAGCCCAGGGTAGAGCGAAGCGGAACCCTGGGGAGAAGGGGAGGTCACCTATGCGTCCTGAAAGGACGCGAGCAAACTGAAGTCCGGTCAATCGCAGCGTGAGGGACTCTTTGATTGATGAATCTGAGGTTCAGTTTGCAAACGGCAACCGGGTCGCGTCCTTTCAGGACGCATTTGCAATGCCCTATCGACCCAGGGTTCCGCTTCGCTCCACCCTGGGCTTTACGCTTAAGCCGCTCCGCGGCAAAGATTTCTGCAAGAGCTTCTAAAGCATATCGGACGCTTCAAAGCCAACAACATTATTGACGCATTGCTTCAAATCAGATTATAAGAAACCTACCGAACGGTCGGTAACATAGCAGGCCCGAAACTCGCATATCAAGTTCGCGCCTTCTCAAGCCGAGTTTCGTTCCCGAAAGGCTTACACGATGACCCAACAACGCCAGGGTGTGTGGTTCGCTTTGTTTGTCTTGTTTGCAATTAACACGCTTAACTTCTACGACCGTCAAATACTCGGCGCCGTGGGCGAAACTGTTCGCGAGGAATGGAAACTTAGCGACACTGCACTCGGCTCACTTGGAACGGCCTTTACTCTTCTCTACGCAGCGGTCGGTGTTCCACTCGGCCGTCTAACCGACAAATTCTCGCGTCGCTGGATCTTGTTTGCAGGCATCACGGTTTGGAGCTTACTCACAGCCGGATCTGGTCTCGCCAGAAACTTTACCGAGCTCTTCATAGTTCGACTGGGTGTTGGCGTAGGAGAAGCCTCTTGCGCACCAGCTTCCGCTTCGTTGATTGGAGATCTCTATCCTTCGTCGAAACGGGCGAAGGCGATGGCAGTTTTTATGATCGGCTTACCGGTGGGGATCGCGCTGAGTTTCCTCGGAAGCAGTTTGCTCGAGCATCGATTTGGTTGGCGATTTACTTTTTACATCGCTCTCATTCCTGGACTCCTCCTTGCTTTTCTATCACTCGCCATCACTGAACCGACGCGTGGAGCTTCGGAAACACACAAGATAACTTCGACCGCCAAACGTAAAGGTTCGCCTTATTTACTCGTGCTATGGATCCCAACTATGTGGTGGATCATCGCATCGGGCGCATTTCACAACTTCAACATGTACGCCATCGGTGCGTTTCTCTCGCCATTTCTTCAGCGGGTACATCACACGTCGAAGCTCAACGCAGGAATGATCTCGATGGTAGTTTATGGGCTCTCCGGCATTCCGGGCTTGATCATTGGTGGCATGCTTGGCGATCGGTTGATCAAGCAAAGACGCAACGGCCGCCTGCTTGTAGCAACGGTTGGCATCTTCATTTCAGCTCCGATGATGTTTCTGGGTTTAAGTCGTCCTGCTGGCTCTATCTCTGCGTTTTTTATCTTTACATCCATTGGAATGGCTTCGATGTACGTTTATTACGCGACTGTGTATTCAGCGATTCAGGATGTGATTGAGCCCTCACTACGTGGGACCGCTATGGCTCTGTACTTCTTTGCGATGTATGTCATGGGCGCTTCCCTCGGACCGGTAGGGATGGGATTTCTGAGCAGTTACTTCACAAAACAAGCCGCCCTAGCAGCCGGAGTTACTGATACATCGTTCCAAGCTCTACGACCGTTTGCTGCGGAAGGTCTCCATTCAGCTTTGTACGTAGTTCCCGTGTTAGGGGTAGCTCTGGGTATTGTTCTCTTCGCCGCTTCTCGCACAGTGGGTCGCGACATGGAGAAACTTCAAAGATGGATGCGTGAGTCAGCTGACTCCGCCCACGAGCCAAAGACCGAGCCAAAGACCGATTCAGCCGCGCTTCCCAATCTTGCAGAGAATTTTTCACCGGCGGTGTCGGAATGAAAGCATGGCAAGTGAACGACTGGTGTGAACCCGAGCACATGACGTTCGCGGAAGTTGAATTACCTTCACCTAAACATGGCGAAGTTCGAATCAGGAACCATGCAGCGGCGTTAAACTTCTTCGACATCCTTCAAATTCAGGGGAAATATCAGTCAAAACCTTCACTTCCTTTTACTCCCGGGGCTGAAGTTTCCGGCGTAGTTGACGCCATAGGTGACGGCGTCGATCGAGTCAACGCCGGCGATCGGGTAATGGGTTGGGGCGGTACCGGAGGTTTCGCCGAGTACACAGTCACGCCAGCTGCTAAGACGTTCCGCATTCCCGACTCAATGGAATGGTCGAGTGCAGCAGCTATGTTGATTGTCTATCAAACGTCCTACATGGCCCTGAAAGATCGCGGCAGTCTTAAACCAGGTGAATGTTTACTCGTACACGCAGGCGCGGGAGGCGTTGGCAGTGCAGCAATCCAACTTGGAAAAACTTTCGGTGCAACTGTGATTGCGACCGCCGGAAGTGAAGACAAACTAGACTTCTGTTTGTCACAGGGAGCAGATCACGCACTCAACTATCGCGAACCAGCCTGGGTTGACGAAGTAAAGAGAATTACTGGTGGTCGTGGGGCCGACGTCATCTACGATCCTGTCGGTGGCGATGTGTTTGATTCCTCAACGAAGTGTATTGCGAGCGAAGGACGTCTCTTAGTTATAGGCTTTGCTGGCGGTCGGATTCCTTCGATAGCGGCAAACCGAATTCTTTTGAAGAACATGTCTGTTGTCGGCTGCTACTGGGGTGGACACCTTGAACGACATCCAGAGTACCTTGATCAAACTCAGCATGAGCTGTTTGCTTTATTCGAAGCAGGAAAAATTAATCCTGTTGTCTCACACGAGTACCCACTGTCTGAGGCGGTCGCTGCACTTCGCGATCTCGCAAGTCGAAAAACAGTAGGTAAGGTTGTTCTGAAAGTAGCCTAGGCAAATGGACCTCAAAAACAAAGTTGTTGTTGTGACAGGTGGTGCGAACGGAATTGGGCGCGCTCTGTGCCGTCGTTTTGCTGCTGAAGGTGCTCGCGGAGTTGTCGTTGCTGATATCGATGCTGAGGGCGCTGAAACGGTGGCAAAGGAGATCAATGGGCGCTCAGTCTCAATCGACGTAAGTAAAGAAGACGACAACCAACGACTTGTCGAGGGAGTAACAAACGCGTTCGGTCAGATTGATCTCTTTTGTGCGAACGCGGGCATAACCGGTGAGCGCGGTGGTATCGAGGTTTCCAATGAATCGTGGCAGCGCGCCTGGGACGTGAACGTCATGTCGCACATCAACGCAGCCCGCGCAGTTTTACCGGGCATGCTGACAAGAGGCTCGGGCTACTTGCTGCATACAGCATCAGCAGCAGGCCTCCTCACTCACGTCGAAGGTGCTCCCTACTCAGTTACGAAACACGCTGTTGTTGCCTTCGCGGAATGGCTGTCGATCACACACGGTGACGAAGGCATTGGCGTGTCGGTTCTGTGCCCACTTGGGGTTCATACAAACATGCTGCACGAAGGTGAAGGCGAACGTAACAGTTTCTTATTGAAGGACGCCGTTGAACCTGAATTTGTGGCTGATGTGGTGGTCAGAGGAATTGCCGAAGAGAAGTTTTTGATATTGCCTCATCCCGAAGTTGCGATGTTCTTCAATCGCAAAGCCAGCGACTATGACCGATGGTTACGAGGAATGCGCAGATTGAGTGCTGAAGTACGCGGCAAGGGACAGTAGCACGGGGCAGTAGCCCGACTGTCAAGGAGGGCTCAGCTAGTCCGTCAGTTCACCTCAGGAGTCCATCACAAGCGTGCGCACAACAACAATAGCGATTTTGTTCAGCATCCTATCTATTTTCATCTACGTTCACTCGACTCAAGAT
>JBKPQV010000771.1:0-8179 GCA_046734235.1 Acidobacteriota bacterium | reverse complement strand
CCACCCCCCCCCCCCCACCCACAACAACACACTAGAACTTTCGTCGGCAGCGTCAGATGTGTATAAGAGACAGCAACAAAGACGGAAGAACGGCGTTACATATCGCCGCTGCCGCCTTGCGGAGAAAAGCTGTTGAGCTGTTGCTAAACGCAAAGCCTGAGGTGACTGCGAGTTCGGCTGGTGTAGACGTCCGTGGCGTCGATGTAGATGCGAAGGACAGTAGTGGAAGAACGCCTTTGATGCTTGCCGCTGACAACGAGCAATTTGTGCCAGACGAGGTCATGAAGGTGTTATTGGATAAAGGCGCACAACTTAACGCTCAGGATCGGGAGGGAAACACACCATTGATCCTTGCGGCGAAAGCAGGGAGTATGTCGGGCGTAGAATTTCTTGTCGGGAGCGGCGCCGAGGTTAATGCGAAGAACAATGCGGGTGAGACAGCACTGTTTTATGCGAGAAAGATCCACTTACACGATCGGATCTACAACGCGAAGTTGGTAGAGGATCGTGTAGTGGAAATGCTTTTGAAGGCCGGAGCGAAATAGGTCCTATTCGTCCAATTGGTCCCATTCCAATGAGACCTAGAGGACAAATAGGAAAAATAGGACCAATTACTTTTCAAACACCAGCTTCTCGTTAAAGAATTCGAATACTCTTGTCTCCAGTCGTCTTCTGATGAGGCTGCCGTGATCGCCGTTCGCATAGACTTCGAACTGATGCGGGATGTCTAGTTCTGAAAGCGTTTTTGAAAACTCCCGCACTCCGATTCGGATGTGAGCAAATTCTTCCTTCTCTCCATAATCGATAAAGATCCCATTTAACTTCTTCAGATTCTCCTTATTCGCTTCCGCAATATATGTCGGCATATTTGCACGCCATTTCATATAGATGGCCTCGGCTCTTTTTACACACGGTGTGTTAGTAATGAAGCCAGTCGTTGCGGAAGGGTTACACCCAGGCTTAGGTTCATACGGAAAGTCGACAAAGAAAGGTGCGTGCTGAGAATTGGGCGAGTTTGCCGCGGAAAATGCGATGAACGCAAGGCTAAAGAAATCCGAAAAACTCTGAGGTGCCGTTTTCAATTGATCTCGCGAAGTGAGAGCCAGGACCTTGGACCAGGCAATGTTTGCTTCACTCAAATCCTGTTCTAACACTAAGCAGCATGGACTGAGAGCGTAAAGCGCGCTGAAAACGTCGGGATGCCTCATTCCCAGCATCACGGCCCCATACCCGCCCATTGAATGGCCCGCGATGCCTCTACTCTCAGAGCGGGTTATCGTCCGGTAGTTTGAATCGACGTAGCCCACAAGGTGGCGAACTATGAAATCTTCCCAGTTTCCGGTTACTGGGGAGTTCCTGTAGAACGAACCGGCGTATCCATTTGAGCCATTCGCAGCGATTACGATCATCTCTCGAACTTTGCCACTTTTGATCAGCTCGTCCATTGACGATTGCATATTGAAACCCTGGTAACCGCCGCTAACCCATGCTCTGCTGTTCGAGGTAAATCCATGTAAGAGATAAAGTGCTGGATAGCGTTTACTGGTCGCCGTTGCGTAACTCGGTGGAAGGTAAACATAGATTGGTTGTTCCGTCGGATCACCGAGTAAATTTCCCTTGAGTGAAGGCGCTGGAACTTTCAACTCAAGAAGCTTGCTGGTTGTTGCAGGAACCGCTTGTTGAGCCGAAATACAGATGTTCAAAAGCAGAACAGTCGATACGACGTTAATGAATTTCTTGATGTTCATCAGGGCGAGCGCTCCTGCTAATTTGAGGATGGTTGAGAGCGCCGGAATTGTATCGCGAAGACGATATTTGCAACATGTTTTAAATATCACCGACCGCAGTCGGTGGATTGTTTCATACCTAACCTACAAAAGGCGCATTTGCTGGCACAAGAAATACCACCGACCGCAGTCGGTGGATTGTTCATACCTAACCTATAAAGAGGCACATTTGCTGACACAGGGAATACCACCGACCGCAGTCGGTGGATTGTTCATACCTAACCTACGGTGAGCCTTAACAGGGACTACCAAAATACCACCAACCGCAGTTGGTGGATCGTTCATACGCTGCGTCGTTTGCATAATTTGCATCGAAGCGCCGAGATTTCAAGACTGTAAACTGCATGCACGGTTTTTTTGAACCACGAATGAACAATCTACCAACTGAGGTTGGTGGTATTTGGTGCTGAAGTTTCACGCGGGCCTTTAGGTTAGGTATGAACAATCCATCAACGGCGGTTCCTTGAAGCAAAACCGTTGCTAGCGCGCCATTCGTAAACTCAGATAAAATGCGAAGCGAAAGACCAAATTCTCTGTTCAGTTAACCCCTTCATGAGTTCATCCCTCCAGCCAGGCACAAAACTTGGACGTTATGAAATCCTTTCACTCATTGGTGCGGGTGGAATGGGTGAGGTCTATCTGGCTGAAGACTCTTCGCTGCATCGTAAAGTTGCCTTAAAAGTTTTACCTCCTGAGGTTGCCGCAAACCAGGATCGCATGCGTCGATTCAAGCAGGAAGCCACATCAGCCGCTTCTTTAAATCATCCAAACATTGCTCACATATATGAAATTGGTCAGGCCGAGAGCCTAAACTTCATTTCCATGGAGTATGTCGACGGCTCAACCTTGCGGGAAAAGATCTACACGGAAGACACCGACCTGGGAAAGCTATTGCGACACTTACAGCATGTCGCTGAAGGCCTCGCAAAAGCGCACGACTCTGGAATCATTCACCGCGATCTTAAGCCAGACAACATCATGGTGACCTTTGACGGTCATGCAAAGATTCTGGATTTTGGCCTGGCGAAACTCGTTGAAATGCAAGAAGGAAAAGCCGGGATTCGAACTGGTGAAGAAACAACCATCGTTCAGCATTCGACACCCGGAGTAATTCTAGGCACCACGGGTTACATGTCGCCAGAACAGGCACAGGGCAAAACGACGGAAATCGATCGCCGTTCAGATATCTTTTCTTTTGGGTGCATTCTTTTTGAAGCGGTAACAGGTCACAAAGCATTTGCAGGCAAAGATCCGATTGAGTCATTGAACAAGATCATTCGTGAACCCGCTCCGCAAATTAGCCAATTCAATCCAACCGCTCCAGCTGATCTGCAACGCATAGTACGGCGTTGTTTGGCAAAGGATCCAGAGGAGCGTTATCAAACAATCAAAGAGGTAGCCATAGAGCTAAAGGAAGTCAGACGTGAATTGTCTGAGCAGTCGCCAGCAAAGACAGATACGGCAGCTGCGAACAGTGAAGCAAAGACTCTATGGAGTGATGAGGTTACGCGGCTTCAACCAAGCGCAGGAACAACTGCCGGACCTGTTAGCTTAGCGTCCACGCGTGTTTCGAGCGCTGAGTACATTGTTAGTGGAATTAGGCAGCACAAATTAGCAGCTGGTGCGATTGCTTTAGTTGTCCTGGTTGTCATTGGCCTCACCGCAGTCGCGGTCAGGTCTTACATCCACTCTTCAAGTACTGAAGTTGCAATTGACTCAATAGCGGTTATTCCGTTTGTGAATCAAAACAATGATCCCAATGCTGAATGGATCTCTGATGGTCTAACCGAAAGCATCATCAATAGTTTGACTCAATTACCAAACTTGAAAGTCATCGCTCGAAGCTCCGTTTTTCGTTACAAAGGCAAGGCGACTGATCCAATAGTAGTGGGAAAAGAGTTAGGCGTCCGCGCTGTCTTAACCGGTCGATTACAGCAGCGAGGCGAGGGGATGATTATTAGCGCAGAACTAATTGATGTTCGCGATAACAAGCAAATTTGGGGCGAGCAATACGAGCGCAAATTAACTGACATGTTATCTGTTCAGCGCGACATTGCACGCGAAATGACTGGCAACCTTAGACCAACCCTTTCTGGCATGGAGCAGATGCGGGCTAACAAACAGCACACGGCAGATCCTGAGGCTTATCAGCTTTACCTGAAAGGACGCTTTTACTGGAACAAAAGAACTCCAGCCGATTTTGAAAAAGCGATTACGTATTTCCAACAGGCTATTGATAAAGATCCAAACTATGCAATGGCCTATTCCGGCTTGGCCGATTCACAGGCCTTAAAAGTTGCTTACACTTCCGAGTCGCCACGGGATCTAATGCCAAAAGCAAAAGCGGCCGCCCTCAAGGCGCTTGAACTGGACGAGAACCTTGCCGAGGCCCATGCATCGTTGGGCCAAATCATCGAGTACTATGATTTTGATTTTCCCGGTGCCGAGAAAGAGTTTCGGCGAGCGATTGAATTGAATCCTAACTATGCGACCGCTCACCAATGGCTGGCCGAACACCTCTCGGCGCTAAACAAAATTGATGAAGCGCTAATGGAGATACGTCGAGCGCTGGAACTCGATCCCTTGTCGTCCATTATGAACAAGATATATGCAGACATTTATGCAGATGGGCGTAGATATGATGAAGCAATAGAGCAATACAAGAAAACAATTGAGTTCGATCCAAACTTCGCAATTAACTATTACTTCCTCGCACGCGCTTATGAAGCGAAAGGAATGTACGATCAGGCATGCGACGCCTATGGCACATTTGCGCGTTTTGGTTCCCTAAGACGCGAGGACATTGATCGATCCACTGAAATCTATAAGAAATCGGGTTGGAAAGCTTATCTTCAGGAAGGCATCACACAGCTTCGACCGGGAGCTGAGCAGGGTAAAGTGCCAGCATTTGTGATGGCGACTTTTTACGGTCGAGTTGGCGATAAGGATGAAACAATGAAATGGTTACAGAAGGCCTTCGATGAGCGTGATTTCCGAGTAACCATGATTGGGGTTTCATTTGAATTCGATAGCGTTAGAACAGATCCTCGTTTTATTGAATTAGTTCGACGTGTAGGTTTAACGCAGTAAACAATTCACGTTTCGACTGCCAATTTCTCCGGAGTATTGAGATGCGAAAACTAAGTCTTGCCACAACGACACTTTTCATTCTTACGTTGACAGTGGTTATCGTCGCACAAAACAACCGTCACGTGCCGACCATTGACGAGCTTTTAACACTCAAAACCGCTGGGGCGGCCCAAATTTCTCCTGACGGGAAGTGGATCGCGTATACCGTCGGCTACGGAGACTTCAAGACGGACGCGTTTGTCAATCAGATCTGGTTGGCGGAGGTCGCTTCTGGCCGCACGTTCCAGGTAACCCGTGGAGATAAATCATCAACCAGTCCACGCTGGTCTCCCGATAGCATGTGGCTGACATTTCTAAGCAATCGAGTTGAAGATAAGAATCAACTCTTTGCAATTAATCCCCTGGGTGGTGAATCAATTCAACTCACTAAGTCCGAGACAGCGATTGGTAACTATGCCTGGTCCGAAGATGGTAAATCGATCGCTTACCTGGCTACAGAGCCGGCGCCCCCTGTATCAAAAGAGAGAAAAGAGTACATGGGTGACTTTGAAGTTGTGCGCAAGGAATACAACTTCAGCCACATCTGGACGTTCAACGTCAGCGATGCCTTCCATGGGCCAGTGATTGGAAAGCAGCGCACGAAGAAAAAGGATTTTAGCGTTGATTCATTTTCGTGGTCGCCTGATGGTTCGCGAATCGCGTTTAGTGCGACGTTAAACCCAGACCTCATTCAAGGATCTACGTCTGACGTCTATATCCTGAATCTTGGAGACGACAGCGTGCACAAAATAGTTTCGCAGCCCGGACCGGATGGCGGACCACGCTGGTCACCTGATGGTAAACAGATTGTGTTTGCATCTGCCATGGGCCGGCAACCGTCATTCGCGATTAACGGCAAGCTAGCAATTGTTGACGCCAATGGTGGGACTCCCCGCTCGATAACCGACAACTTTGATGAAAACATTGCACCAATGGAGTGGAGGCCGGAAGGGATCTATTTCAACGCACTACAAAAGACTGCTGCACATCTTTTCAAAGTGGATCCAAGTTCTGGAGTAGTAACCCGAATTACACAACCTGACAACTTAATGGCAGGATCAGTTTCATTAAGTCGCGACGGTCAAAAGCTGGCATTTACCGCTAGTTCACCAACTTCTTTGAGCGAAGTATTTGTGACCGACACGCGTAACTTCGCACCTCGTATCTTGACGAATATGACGGAACAAACGAAGAACCTTACGCTGGGAACACGTGAGTTGGTTACCTGGAAGAGTACTGATGGGACAGAGATTGAAGGAGTGTTAATCAAACCCGTCGACTTCGATCAGACAAAAAAGTATCCTTTGCTTTGCATCATTCACGGTGGTCCAACTGGAACAGATCGGCCGGCTCTTTTATCGCCTGACTCTCGCACCTATCCGTCGGATATTTGGGTCGCGCGTGGCGCTCTTATCCTGAAAGTAAACTACCGTGGGAGTGCAGGTTACGGCGAAAAATTCCGGCGTTTGAATGTACGAAATTTGGGCGTGGGTGATGCATGGGATGTGATCTCAGGTGTCGATAATTTGATTGCTAAGGGATTTGTAGATCGTAATCGCGTGGCTTGCATGGGTTGGAGCCAGGGCGGATACATCTCTGCGTTTCTAACCGCGTCCTCGGATCGCTTTGTGGCGATTTCGGTAGGTGCAGGAATTTCTGATTGGGCCACGTACTACTACAACACTGACATAACCCCTTTCACGATCAATTATCTCGGTAATAATCCCGTCGAGGATCCAGAGATCTACAAGAAGACATCGCCAGTTGCTTATATCAAGAGTGCAAAGACTCCGACACTCATACAGCATGGTGAACTCGATCGTCGGGTGCCGATAGCAAATGCGTACCAGTTGCGACAGGCGTTGGAAGATCGTGGTGTAAAAGTCGAGATGATTGTCTACAAAGGTTTTGGACATGGCATCACAAAACCAAAAGCGCAACGAGCGGTGATGCAGCACAATCTTGGTTGGTTCAATCACTACCTGTGGAACGATCCGCTTCCAGATTTTGCAAATCCTGAGTTGCCGAAGAAGGAAAGTAAAGAGGGAGATCGCAAGGCGACTGATCAGTGAAGACAAAGACGTGATTACTCCTAAAAGATTAATTCTTCTGATTGCCTTAACACTGTGGGTGTGCGTAACAGCAATGCGCGCGCAAACTCCGGTCGACCAGGACGACGTAATTCGGACGGAGACCGACGTCACCAATCTCCCTTTCACGGCTATTGATCAGCAGCGGCGTTTTTTCACCACACTACGTGCTGAAGACCTGCGAGTCCTGGAGGATGGAGTGCCGCAGGAGCTTTTTACTTTTCAACGTGAGACTGATCGCCCTTTGTCGATCGCTTTCCTGATCGACGTGAGTATTTCGCAGCAATACACGCTACCGGACGAAAAAGCCGCAGCTCGCGGGTTCATTGAAAAAGCTATCCGTTCAAACAAGGACCAACTTGCGATTGTGCCATTTACCGGCTCAGCTTTCCTCGAATTGGGAATGACACACGACATCTTGAGTGTCTATCGAGTGTTGCAACAAATCGATGTCGCGATTCCCGCTTATCAAGGTGCTGGACGCCCGCTACAAGGAATTCCGGTTGTGCCAGGGCAGCCAGGTGTACCGGACGAAGGCACGACCGCAATTTGGGACGCGGTAGCATTGACCTCAAGTCAGGTTCTGGCGCGGACAAAAGATCAACGACGAAGAGCAATCATTTTGCTTACTGATGGTCTTGATACTTCGAGCCGGCTTAAAAGATCGGAAGCGATCGATCGTGTTATTGCCGCGGAATCAATCGTTTATGTAATTGGAATTGGTGATAGCAAAGGCGAGGGCGTGAATAAGGGAGTGCTAAAGGAACTCGCCGAGCGTACCGGTGGTCGAGCCTTCTTTCCAAAAAAGGAAGGCGAGCTCCAAACTGCTTTTACTGAAATTGAACAGGAACTGCGAACGCAATATCTGCTTGCTTACTCGTCAACGAACAAACGTCATGATGGCTCGTATCGTCGCATAACGATTGAGGTCACGAATTCAGATCTCAAGAAACAAAACCTCATGATCCGTCACCGCCCTGGATATTTCGCAAAGCGATAGTTGGTTAGTTGTCAGTTGGTCAGTAAGTCGATAGTCAGTGGTCAGTTGTCAGTAGTGGCCAGTTGTCATGGTATCAGTGCTGGCAGCTCATGCCTTTAGTAACCCGCTTAGTTTAAACACGGACCACTGTCCTGGGAGCTGTCTCTTATACACATCTCCGAGCCCACGAGACT
>JBKPQV010000770.1:0-6928 GCA_046734235.1 Acidobacteriota bacterium | reverse complement strand
ACCTTGAACTTCGCCGGTGCTGGAGATTTTGAGGCGGATAACCCCGGCGGAAGGAACGTGCATTTCGGTATTCGTGAACATGCGATGGCCGCCATAGTGAATGGACTATGTTTGTCCAAACTTCGCGCCTTCGGGGCGAGCTTCTTCGTGTTCAGTGATTATGCGAAGCCGGCCATCCGGCTCGCAGCTCTGATGGAGCTGCCGGCTCTTTTTATCTTTACACACGATGCATTGGGCGATGGTGAAGATGGTCCAACTCATCAACCCGTCGAACACCTTATCTCCTTGCGTGCTATCCCAGGACTGATCACATTGCGACCCGGGGACGCTAATGAAGTAGTCGAGGCTTATCGGTGCATCATGCGTTTACGCCACGAACCTGCGGTGCTCGTACTGTCACGTCAAGCTTTACCGACTCTGGATCGCAGCAAATACGCACCGGCCTCCGGGGTTGCACACGGAGCCTACGTCCTCGCAGACGCACGAGCCAATGACCCCGAGGTGATTCTCATCGCCACCGGCAGTGAGGTCATTCTTGCTGTTGAGGCGCACGAGAAGTTGATCGCTGAAGGCATCCGCTCGCGAGTGGTATCGATGCCGTCGTGGGAAATTTTTGAGCGCCAGAGTGAGCAGTACCAGGAAAGCGTGCTACCGCCGAAGGTGAAAGCTCGCGTCGCTGTGGAGCAGGGTTCAACTCTCGGATGGGAGCGATACGTTGGACGCGCGGGTCAGGTAATCGGCATGAAGACGTTCGGAGCGTCCGCGCCGCTTAAGGATTTGCAGAAAAAGTTTGGGTTTGAGCCGGACAGGATCGTTGAAGCGGCAACGAAGCAACTAGGCAGGTAGTGAGGACGAACTGCGGTAATGTAGTAATTTGCGAATGCGATCCTTAAGTTTGACGTTATTCCGCTTTAAGGAAGCGCACCCATCCCTCCATACTCTTTAGCATGGCTGTTCAGCAACCCCCTCCAGCATCGTCTCGAGCGAACTCCCAGCCGATACCGCGCGGCTGTCAGTTCGCACGACGGGCACTTCGAAGTTGCAGTTACATCAACCGAAAGCCCGCCTAGGGGCCGTGCTCTCAAGCGATCGCCCGCGCTTCAGACGTAAATTCGATTTCATACTCAACGCGTGAAAATCGAGTTTCGATTTCAAAGCAACTACCAACACAGACCTTTCTCATTCTCTCGCTTTTGAATCCCTGAAAAATCTAGTGAATCCCGGAACGCGTCGCTAAAACATCGGCACCGCTTCCTGACGGTGGTCCATCGTAAATCTACGATGAATGTTCGTGAAATTACGAAAGCACTCATCAGCATTTCGCGGAAAACCTGGTGGCTTGTCACGGAACGTCCATTGCACATGGCATTGCTGCCGGTTCGATCATCAACAGAACCTCTAATGGGTCAGCGATGTGGAGGCACTTAACGTTATCAGGTGAAGGAGGGCGAAGATCCATGCAGCATGGCCAGCGAGTAGGAACTCTCCAACGAAGGTGTCTCAGCACCGCGCTAAGTAAGCTTGTCGCCATTTTTGCTTTAGTCCTGTCCGTGGTTTGGTGCGCGCACGCCCAGCAACCTGACGACGTGCAGAAGCAAATACTACAGTTGAAGGAGCAGTATGAACGGACCACTCGTGAGTTACAGGAACGCATAGCCGCTCTCGAACAACAGCAAAAAAAACCAACTGAAAGCAAGGAGAATCCACCCGCAAAAGAAGGAGTGGTTGCGGCACTAGCAAGCGCTGCGCAAGACGCAGCAAATGTTGCTCTCGGACAATCAAAGGAGAAACAGTCGGTTCAGGGACAGGTGCCTGCCGCGCCAATGTACGATCAGTTGCGAGATGCAGACACAAGAATCCAACGGCTCGAGCAGCAGGCGAAAGCTTTTGAATTCCACGGGTACCTGCGTTCCGGTTACGGACTTAACAGTCGCGGCGGTCAACAGGTCGCGTTTCAAGCCCCTGGAGCTGATGCGAAATACCGTCTAGGGAATGAAGCGGAAACATATGCCGAGCTGATCTTTGTAAATAACCTGGTTAATCCGGAACACGATCCTGATAAGGCTTGGATCAAAACAGAGGTCCTGGTTGAGGCGAACACCTCGAACTCCGCCAACTGGGGAAGTTTCCCTAACGGCATAGGCAATGATCAATTCCGCTTCCGCGAGGCGTTCGTTCAGGCGGGCAACGTGTTTGAGAGCCAGCCGGGCGCAAAGTTTTGGGCCGGGCAACGCTACTACCGCCGTTATCAAGCGCACATCAATGATTTCTACATCTCTGACATGAGCGGTTACGGCGGGGGTGTTGAAGATTTAAATGTGAAGGTTGGGAAGGTGGCGGTGGCCTTCCTCGCGGGAGCGCGACCCGACATCACTACCGAAAATGGCAATTACGCGAAGAGCAACATTGATGTGCGTCTCTACGACGTGAACGTGCCGGGTGGAAAACTAGCGGCCTGGTTCAACTTCGCGAGAGCTAAAGGCGGAACAACACCGAGCGGCACCCTCATTCCTTCAAGCAATGGATATGCATTCGGCGTAGCTCATCAGCGTCTGGAATGGAAGGGTGGCTACAACTGGTTTTCAATCCAATACGGAAAGGGAGCCGCCAGCAACTTCAGCACGTCAATCGACGATCCGACTCCGTTTATCAACGACACGAAAAGATTTCGAATCGCAGAACACTTGCTGATCCAAACAAACGATAGGTTTGCCATCCAGCCCGTGTTCGTCTACCAGCGGACACAGGACGGCAATCCGCGACACGGCTGGAACGAGTGGGTTTCATTTGGGGCGAGGCCGCAGTACTTCTTTACAGATCATCTCTCAATCGCGTTTGAGGCAGGACTCGATCGTACGCGCAGTGGCAATGGTCAATACGACGGTTGGCTCCGCAAATTTACGATCGCTCCGCAAATCGGAGCGGGCCGCCGATTCTTCAGCCGCCCCGTGCTGCGTCTGTTTGTGACGTATGCAAGCTGGTCCGATGGTTTACGCGGACACGTTGGTGGAACTCCGTTTCGCGATCAAACGAGCGGGTTAACGTTCGGAGTGCAAACCGAAGCCTGGTGGTAACACCGACCTTGAGATTGTAATGAACCTTTTTTTAGTGAAGCAGAGGAGATGGCAACACCCTAAAGCTGGGCAAGGAGTTTGTATGACGTCAGAAGCTGCAGCCATTACTAGTTCTCAATACAACCAAAGCCTTTATCCCAGTTTCAGCGTGGAGTCTACGAAAGCGCTCGAGAGAGTGAGCGGGCGAATCCAACTGGTCGCGCCATTGTCGGGTCGTCTGGTACCGATCGAGGCCGTTCCTGATCCTGTCTTCGCCCAGAGGATGGTGGGAGATGGAGTTTCGCTCGATCCGGTGAGCCAGAGTCTCGTCTCACCATGTGACGGAACTGTTACGCAGATTCACTCTGCGGGCCATGCTGTGACGATCACAACAACGGAAGGTATCGAAGTGCTCATGCACATCGGTCTCGACACGGTAATGCTTAAAGGCCACGGTTTTACTCCCAGAGTAAAGACGGGTGAAACGGTGGCTCGTGGTGATGTGCTGATCGACTTTGACGCTGACTATGTTGCTACGCATGCCAGGAGTTTGTTGACGCAAATCGTTGTCACCAACATGGCTCTCGTGCGCGACCTCCAGATACATGCAGGCGATGTACGAGCAGGACAGGATCCAATTCTCGACATAGCATTCGAGCGCGCTACAGACGCAGCCAATGATGCCGGGGAAACGATAGTGAGTTCGCCAGCGATTTTGATCCCGAACCCGGCCGGCCTGCATGCACGGCCTGCTGCCTTACTGGCGAATGCTGCAAAAAAATTCCGCGCTGATATTCGACTGCAACGTGGCGACCAACGGGCCAATGCGAAAAGTGTGGTTGCGATCCTCGGAATGGAGGTGGGCCATGGCGACCGAGTTGTTCTGATGGCCCAGGGGAGCGATGCGCAGGAGGCAATTCGCGAACTGGCTCCGATGATCGAGAGTGGCTTGAAAGAAGAAGTCTGTGCTCCCGCTCCGATTCCTGTCGCAGCGCTGAAGCCCGAACCAGCGAGGCGACCTGACACCGGCGATCCGAATGTTATGAATGGTGTCGCAGCCTCTTCCGGCCTGGCTGTTGGTAACGTCTTCCAGCTTCGGCGCCAGAAAATGCTCGTTGTTGAGAACGCTTCCGATCCGCTCGAGGAGCAGAGGCGACTGGAAGGTGCGATTGCGAAGGCCAAGAACCAACTCCAAGCACTTGAAGCGAAGCTCCAGGAGCAATCCGATACTCCAAAGGCTGCGATCTTCGAAGCACACGAGGCACTCCTGGACGATCCTGATTTGCTTTCAATTGCCGATTCCTTGATCGCGAAAGGAAAGAGTGCCGCTTTCGCATGGGGAGAGGCCGTCGAGACGCACGCCCGGGTGCTCGAGTCGCTGAATAAAGAACTGTTCGTCGCCCGGGCCGGTGATCTACGCGATGTCGGCAGGCGAGTGGTTGACTCGCTCGCTGGCGCTGAGCGCAGCACCTTACCCGAAGTTCCACCGGACACGATTCTCATCGCTGAAGATCTCAGCCCCAGCGAGACTGCCAGTCTAGACCGGTCACGCGTGCGCGGCTTCTGTACAACGCTTGGCGGTGCAACCTCTCACGTTGCCATTCTGGCACGTTCGCTCGATATACCCGCAATCGCAGGCACTGATCCACGGGTTTTGGAGCTTCCCAACGGCACACCGGTGATTCTCGACGGCACAAAAGGGACCATTACCAGGACGCTTAACGAAGGCGAAATTAAACGAATCCGTGAACGCCAACAGCGTCAAAGTGCCCTGCGCGCCGCCGCCCTTCAAACGGCGCATGGACCAGCGACCACCCTTGATGGTCAGCGCATCGAGGTGGTCGCAAATATTGCTGGACCAGCAGACGCTGAGGAGGTGATCCGGCTTGGCGGTGAAGGCGTTGGTCTGCTTCGTTCCGAGTTCCTTTTTATGAACCGACTGGATGCCCCGACTGAGGACGAACAGTTCGAGGCATATTCAACCGTCGCTCGTACACTTGGCCCAGGTCGTCCACTTATTATTCGGACGCTCGATGTCGGCGGCGACAAACCGCTGTCCTACTTGCCTATACCTCCGGAAGAGAACCCGTTCCTCGGTGAACGCGGTATCAGAGTCGGATTGAATCGACCCGACATGCTGCGCGCGCAACTCCGTGCAATTCTCCGTGCGTCAGCACAGGGTTCTGTTCGCATCATGTTCCCGATGATCGCGACACTTGCAGAACTCCGTGAGGCGCGCAAGCTGCTCGCTGAAGAACAAGCGCGACTCGGCGTTGCTCCGATACAAGTCGGCATCATGATTGAGATTCCGGCGGCCGCGCTCATGGCCCGGCAGTTCGCTCGAGAGGTGGATTTCTTTTCGGTCGGCTCCAACGATCTGACCCAATACACTTTGGCGATGGATCGAGGACATCCGAAGCTCGCTCGGAAGATCGATGCGCTGAGTCCGTCCGTACTTCAGCTCATCGCGATGACCACGAGAGCGGCTGAAGAAGAGGCGAAATGGGTAGGTGTATGTGGCGGCATCGCCAGTGATCCTCAGGCGGTACCGCTGCTGATTGGCCTCGGAGTGGCCGAGTTGAGCGTTAGTGTTCCGACCATCCCCGGCATTAAAGCGCAGATTCGTACGCTTGATATGACCGAGTGCAAACGGCTCGCGCAGCAGGCGCTCGAGCTTGAATCGGCGGAAGAGGTTCGGGCGTTGTGCCCTCAGATGGACGAGTGAGGGTTACCTCACGACCAGGAGACAACATGAAAATCTTTAAGGACGCATTTGCAACGCTGCAAAAGATTGGCAAGTCGCTGATGCTGCCTGTGTCAGTGCTGCCAGTGGCGGGGATACTGTTGGGCGTCGGCAGTGCAAAGTTAAGTTGGCTGCCGGAGATCGTTTCGAATGTTATGGCGCAGTCGGGCGGTGCAATCTTTTCCAACCTACCGCTCATCTTTGCCATTGGTGTGGCGCTGGGTCTGGCTAACAACGATGGGGTTGCCGCACTCGCGGCAGTCGTCGGCTACGCTGTATTGCAGGCAGCGCTTGGCGTGTTTGCCACAATCCTGGGAATTGAGACGCACGCGGTCATGGGCATCAAGTCTATCGAGACAGGTGTCCTCGGCGGCATTTTGATTGGCGGTATCGCGGCGGCGCTCTTCAATCGCTTCTTCAAAATTCAGCTGCCACCGTTCCTCGGCTTTTTTGCCGGTAAACGCTTCGTTCCAATCGTGACCGCATTTGCGGCCATCGTTCTGGCCTTGGTCCTTATCTTTGTTTGGCCGCCGGTTGGCCTGCGGATTCGCGGATTTGCAAACTGGGCAGCATCAACCAGCCCGGGTATCGCGTTTGCGATTTATGGTTTCGTTGAGCGTTTGCTAATACCGTTTGGTCTACACCACATCTGGAACGTGCCGTTCTTCTTTGAGATTGGCCAGTATAGTGACCCAGCCACAGGAGAGGTCATCCGCGGCGAGATACAAAGATACGTAGCTGGTGATCCTACAGCCGGAAACATGACTGGCGGTTATCTGTTTAAGATGTGGGGCCTCCCGGCAGCGGCGGTTGCCATCTGGCGTAGTGCGCGGCCCGAGAATCGGGCGCGAATCGGCGGCATTATGATCTCGGCTGCACTCACTTCGTTCCTCACTGGGATTACTGAGCCGATCGAGTTTGCGTTCATGTTTGTTGCACCCGTTCTTTACCTCATTCACGCTGTGCTCGCGGGTGTTGCTTACTTCCTGTGTGTAGAGCTCGGCATTAAGCATGGGATGACGTTTTCGCATGGCTTCATTGACTATGTACTCTTGTTTCCGAAATCGACGAACGCCTTGTGGCTACTGGTCATTGGACCAATCTGGGCTCTTCTTTACTACGGCACTTTTCG
>JBKPQV010000769.1:0-6373 GCA_046734235.1 Acidobacteriota bacterium | reverse complement strand
CTGACTACGAATCAGGGGGTCGCATGTTCGAATCATGCCGGGTGCACCAATTAAATGTGTAACTTACGGGCAGTCGTTTAGGGCTGCCTTTTCCATTTTTAGAACCAAAAGCGAACCAGTTTTTAGAATCAGGGTGATTTGGCTATTCATTTGGGCTTGGTTAGCACACCAGTGGCACACAAAAATTGACCCATGAAACTACCATCAGACTGCTCTTTTTATGTGTGCGCTTTCGTTGAAGGGTTTGGGAAACTTCAACGCCTCGTCTCTCTCGACGCGATTACAGTGGGGGCAGCGTTTCATTCCGGGATTAAGCGACTGGTCTAACGTAAGTTATTTTCCAGTGCCGGCAAGGCGCTTCAACTCGGCGGACCACCCGAGGATTACACACGCGCGCGGAGCGTTTGAAGATTTCGGACTATACTTTGGAAACACGAATCGCCGGCCGTCGTTCGCAACATCGTAGTCAGCCAGGAAACCGCGGTAAGCCCCGCCACTCGAGTCGACCTGCATCGATCGCGAAAAGAGCACCAGCGGTTTGCCGGCCGAGAAGGTTGGCCCGGGTGTAACGCTCACGGCAAGTAGTTCATCACCGTTGCGAAAGAAAAGCTCGCGCCCATCGCTGGACCACACCGGCTGAGTACCGCCGCTGGCAGAGATTTGCACTCGTGTCCCGTCCGGGTAGGGACTCACATAAACTTCGTTATTTCCTGACTCGTCCGAGACATATGCCACCCAATGACCGTTCGGAGAGAATCGTGCTGCACCGGCGTTGAATGGTCCCTGCACAAACATTTGCGGTGTGTGGTCTCCTTCAATCGGAATCAAGCGCACCTCATAATTTCCGCTCTCGCCGAAACTCGTCAGCGCCAGAAGCTTTCCATCCGGACTCCAGGACGTCGGAATATCGATTCGTTGGGTCGAGGTCAGGCGCTGTTCACCGCTACCGTCAACGCGCGCGAACAAAGCACCGGCAACGCTATCGCGCGTTGCTCTGTAAGCCACCCGAGTCCCATCCGGACTTGGGACCGGCCCGTAACTGACTCCCCCATGAGTCACCCGAGTGAGGGTTCCGCGGTTGACGTCATAAGCCCAAATCGCTGCTTCCGGATCCGCCACTTCGACGAACACTGTCCGTCCGTCCGGGGTCAGCCGCGGCTTTGAGAAGCGCTGCCGGGCCTCAGTTAAAGGCCGCTCGGTCCCCTGGCGGTCCAGCCACACAAGCGGTTGAGCAGCGTCGCGGATATCATCGGAACGCCCTTCCAGATAGACAAGATCACCGTCGCGTGAGAGTGAAAACTGTACCTTCGCATTTGATGAAGTCATCATGACATTCTCAAGTACCGTCACAGGAGAACCGGTTACTTCAAGTTCGTTCAAATTAAACGGAACCGCGAGCAGGGCATTAGCTCTCCCATATACGATGTAGCCGGCGGGGAGGTAGTGAGCGAAGGCCCCGCCCTTAATAAGAATCTTGTGTTTATGGGTATTTAGATCCAACACGGCTATGTTGGCATTATCGAGCGGATTACCAACATCGTAGACGACAGTCAACAGAATGGCCTTCCCACCCGGTAATACATCGGGCCACCGGTGCGATCGCTCGTGAGCAACACGGTCGATGGTCGAGACGGCTTCGGCCTCACCACCACTGGCAGAAACCTGGTAAAGGGGTGTGACGGCATCGGGTGTGAAGATAATGTTACCGTCGCTGCTCCAGACACCTCCCCGAGGATTTCCGGCCTTGCAGATTGTTTCCGCAGCGCCTCCGTTGAGCGGCACTTTCTTAAGCCAACCGTTAGCGAAGAATCCGAGCCACTCTCCGTCCGGTGAGAAGAACGGATCAACGGCACCTCCGGTACCTTCGATTGGATGGGCGGCAGACGCAGCTAACGACCGGTCGAAGAGTTTAGTCTTGCCTGACACGACGAGCGAGGAGACGATGTGATGACCATCTGGAGACAACAGAAGTGCCAATGAGAACCAGTCAAACGCACCTTCCGAGGGCGTGGCGATGGTGAACTGCCTCACCGTTTCGATGCTGGCCTCACCCGATCTTCTGCTGACGTACATCATTATCACGGCAAATGCGGCTAACAGCACCGCCACTGCCGCAATTACCCAACCCAGATTTCCGCGATTAAGAATCCGACTCTTCGAGACTCGCGGCTGCGATTTCAGGGCCGATAACGACGGGCTAGTGGATCCGGACCCGGGAGTTAAGGACTCAAGCGCAAAGCCCAGATCATGCGCTGAATGGAAACGGCGTTCCGGCGTCTTATCCAGACAGCGGCGAACAACTTTCTCCAGTTGCAGGTTTACCTTCGGATTGGTTTCGCTTAGCTCCGGCGGTTCCTCTTTGAGGATGGCCGTCATGGTCTCAGCCATCGTCTCCCGACGAAAAGCTCGTTGTCCCGCGAGCATCTCGTAGAGGATCGCGCCGAAGCTGAAGATGTCCGAGCGATGATCAGCGTCCTGACCGCGGACCTGTTCCGGCGACATATAACCGACGGTGCCAATCACCGTGCCGGGATCGGTAATCTGTTTCGCGGTAGCTATCTCTGAACTGATCACGGCGCTTCGTTGTGGTCTTAACTTGGCCAGGCCGAAGTCGAGAATCTTGACGCGGTCTTTGGTCGTAATGAATAGATTTTCGGGCTTCAGATCGCGATGAACGATGCCTTTCTCGTGAGCGGCCGCTAATCCGGCCACGATCTGTTGGGCGAAATCGATAGCTTTGTGCTGTGGCAGGGGGCCGCGATTCAAACGCTGTCGCAACTCTTCCCCTTCGAGAAGTTCCGCTACCAGATAGGTCACTCCATCCTGTGTACCTACGTCGAAAACCCCAAGGATGTTTGGATGGTTCAAGGCCCCCGCGGCTTGCGCTTCCTGCTCGAACCGTCGCAACCTATCCTCGTCCTGAGATAACTGAATAGGCAGAATCTTGATGGCCACATCGCGATTTAACTTCCCGTCACGCGCGCGATAGACCTCGCCCATCCCGCCCTCACCAATCTTCGAGCGGATTTCGTAACGGCCAAGTTTTGTTCCGATTTTGGCGGCCACTATTTAAGACAGCCCGCGGAGCATGGCCGCCAATTCTACCGTTCTTCGATTCGGTAAGCGAGTTTTGTAATCATCAAAAGTTCATTGCTAGCCAATTTCTGCGGGAAGCAAACATCGTGAATTTAAACCACCAAGACGGCCGGCCTTAGCGTTGTCGAAGTCTACCGCGGCTTCAGTTTGCTGAGTTCAAGATTGGTGACGTTGAGGCTTTTCTCAAGAAAGAGCTAACCCCTAAGGAGGAAACTCCGTAGCGAAAATTCAGTTCAGATAATGAGTCCTTGTAAGTTATCGAAAAGATTGGTGCCGAGGCTGGGATTCGAACCCACACCGGATTACTCCCAACGGATTTTAAGTCCTAACGCCCGGCTACATTAAGTTATGTGCTACCGCATGCCGCAGCTCGTTGCTGTGGTTGGACGTGACGGTTCTAAGTTTGAGGTCGCGCTGAGTTTGCTCTTTGGCGAATTTGATTGACTTGGTTAGGGCATTCGTTAGCGCCCACGCTCGTCTCAGCTTAGAGAGCATTTGTTGCATTATGGACCCTGGATTTTCGGTTGTTTAGCTTGCGCTCCCGGATTTGACGAGGCGGGCCGGACCGCCGAAAATCGATTTGATGCGCTCCAACAAACCCAAGCCCAGAAAACTTCACAAGGCAGCGGTCGCCGCGCCGATGCTGGCTCAGTTCGAGCCGATGCTGCCGATGCTGGTACACAAACCCTTCTCGGACCAGCAATGGTTGTTCGAACCGAAGTGGGACGGGTGGCGGGCGACGTGTTTTGTTCGCGACGGTGAAGCTCGTTTCGTTTCACGCAGGCATAACAGTTTGAGCGAGCGTTTCCCGCAGTTGAAACAAGTGGGAAAGAATATTCACGCAGCTACAGCGATCCTCGATGGTGAAATAGTGGCACTGGATGCCAAGGGTCTGCCGCGTTTCGATGGTCTACGTTCGCGACATCCAAACACTTCGATTGTCTTCTACGCATTCGACCTCCTTTATCTCGATGGGTTTGATCTTAGTGAGTGTCCGTTAGTGAAGCGCAAAGAGCTATTGAGAAGCATCTTGCCAAAAGACAACACCGGGCGCATTCGGTTTACTGATCATGTTAGCGGCAGTGGCGAACGACTCTTTGAAAAGCTAGAAGGATTGAACTGGAAAGTATGGTGATGAAGCGGAAAGATTCTGTTTACGCGTTTATGCGTTGTCGGGACTGGCTAAAGGTTCGCACCTCTGCCGGACGGATGACAATGCAGAAGAGAATGGAGAACTGGAGCTAATCTGTATTCGTAGTCGCGTGGGCGAGCCGCTCAAGCGCATCAACGTTAGACGTCTGAGGGAGTAACGGTCCATGAATCACTCAACACTTACCAAGCTGGCCGGGCGCGTTCTGACCTTGCTCGCCGTGTGTGTCGTCACGTCCAGTCAGGTACTTCCCCAGGCTCTAACGAAACCAACCCAACCCCTTTCAAAACAAGCCCTGCTCGGCGCGTGGCATCTCGTGCGCTTTGAGCTTGTGCGCGCTGATGGTCGTGTAAAGGAGCCGTTCGGCACGGCCGTTTCCGGCATGCTGGTGTATCTTGCTGATGGCGGCATGATCGTCGTCTGGGGGCGCGAGAATCGTCCTGTCCCAAAGAACTCATCCACTCCGACGGCAGGTGAACTTGCGAAGATGCTCGAAAACTTCGACAGTTACTGGGGCACATTCGACGTGTATCCCGATAAATCCCAAGTCGTTCACCATGTGAAAGGGGCGCTGGAACCGAATGTGGTTGGGACAGATCGAATCCGCTCTGCGACATTGGAAAAAGACATGTTGACTCTCGAGGTTCCGCCCTCGGAGTGCTGGTGGGACTTGGCGAACTATTGCACGCCAGGTGAGAAGATTCAGGCCCGCCTTACCTGGCGCCGCCTTACCTGGCGCCGCCAGTAACTCGCCGGGAGATAGACGTCTAAACATCGGCATGCAGCGGACGCGCAATTAGTAAGTCTCTTATCATCGAAGGTTCGTGCGCGCCGCTGATGCCGGGCGTTATGCTTCTGGGTAGCTGGTCATGATAACGAAAGATTAAGTGATGCCGATGTTGGTCAAGGCATGTCCTTCTTTCTCGAATAGGTGGGCAGAACACCGGGCTTTCTACGCTGGTAAAGAATTGCTTTACGTGGCCTTAGGAGAATTCGCACATCACTTAGTAGAACTGCAAAAGGCAAATCGTACCGAGGAATTTGGAAAGGTCTTCGACTTAATCGAGAGGATGCATCTTGATGGAGATCCTTACGTGAAAGACGCTGCCACGATAGCTATGCTTGAAGGGATTCAGCTATGCTTGAAGGGATTCAAAATGTCGCTCGGAATTCGGGGGTTGAGCCTGAACAGTTCGTTGAGTATTTGAAGCCCGGGTCAGCCAAGTGGTGGCGACAGTTGAATGATTTCTGGGAGGCTAAGACGCCGTATGTCGGGGCGACAATCGACGAAGCACAAGCGCCTGGAGCGGACTCGCCATGAGCGGGCTTCTTTGTTAAGTAACTTGGGCGAGCCGCTCAAGCGCACCGTTGGGCCGCCTCAATTCCGGAGACCTAAGAGATAAAGAAGGAGGTTCCGATGCCAAGGGAAGGGCCTGAACCTATTTTGCCCGCCCGCGATCTGAAAAGCACGCGCGCGTTCTACGAGGCCCTCGGCTTCAAGGCGGGCTACAATGACGATCATTACGAAATCCTGAGGCGCGGTAATCTCGTAGTCCATCTTGAGCGGCGCGACGATCTCGTGCCGGCAATAAACCGCACAAGTTGCTACTGGCGCGTGGCCGACGCAGACTTGCTGTACCAGGAATTCGCATCTCTCGGACTGCCCGCCGAAGGTCTGCCCTGTCTGACAGCACCTTATGATGAGCCTTGGGGAATGCGGGAATTCCAGCTCAAGGACCCAGCGGGCAATATGATCCGCATCGGCCACGAGTTGAACCATAGCCCATCACCCTGAGAGTTTCGGCTTGTCATCATTTTGTTCTGTTACTTCGTTGGCTTGCGCGCTCCTGAGATGTGCCCACACGAATGGTAAGTCTTCGTCCAACGGCGGCCCAACAACTCAGCTGAGGGTGACAAGTCAAGAAAAAAAGTAACTCAAGACTGACTAGCGATGAACTTGAGTAAGGGTGAACTTGTCCTGCGCAAGCTCTCGAGATAAGGACCTCGTTATAAGCAGTGCGCGACTGCCAACACTTCCAAATAATTCTGACCCACTTAAAAGCGAGAGCGCGGACCGCCGCGTGATGACCCTTTCCCTTCAGCCGCTGCATGTTGTAGTAGCCCTTG
>JBKPQV010000768.1:0-13068 GCA_046734235.1 Acidobacteriota bacterium | reverse complement strand
CGGCCGCCTGGAGGGCCTTAACTATCTAAGAGCGAACTGCAAAAACTGCGGTTCAACTATAAAAGTAAATCCGCTTGCTGCTGGTGAAACACTTTGTCACAAGTGCGGCACCTTTAACTTCGTTCGTCCACAGCTCTGTGAGAACTGCGGTGAGCCGGTTGGTCTAAAACACAAACACGATCAGCAGGAATGTCAGGAGCGCGGTATGAGCTACAGCGTTCCGCTTAAAGTCAAGATTCGCCTGACCGTTTACGACAAGGATCCAGATACGGAGGTCCTTTCGATTCGGGACATTAAGGAAGAAGAGGTCTTCTTTGGCGAGATCCCGCTCATGACCGACAACGGTACCTTCATTATTAATGGTACCGAGCGAGTCATCGTGTCGCAGTTGCATCGTTCGCCGGGTGTCTTCTTCAAGCGTGGAGCGCTCTATGTTGCCAAGATAATTCCTTATCGTGGTTCATGGGTAGAGTTTGAATACGATCAAAAGAACTTGCTTTACGTGCGCGTTGGCAAACGCAAGTTCCTCGCATCGATTTTCCTTCGTGCTCTCGGTTTATGGTTTAACCAGAAAGTCGACTTGAAGTCGCTGCGTACTGATTCCCAGCTCGAAGAAGCTGTCAAGAATGCCTCGTTCACTGACGAGGACATGCTCCGTGCAATCTATATCACTGATGAGATTCGCCTGGAAGATGGACGACTCATGCTCCAGGTTACCGAACAAGGCGCAACAAACCTGGTTGGTATGAAGGTTGACTTTGATATCAAGGGCAAGGGTCCAGATCCGATCGTCCGGAGTGGCAAGAAAGTCACTGGTTCAGCACTTGAAGCGATCCGCAAAGCCAACATCGGCGAAGTCGAGATCGAGTCTTCGCAGCTTGAAGGTTCATTTGCATTGTCGGATGTGGTGAATACGGAGTCGGGTGAAATCGTTCTGGAGGCGAACAACGAAATTACTCCGGCGAAACTGCAGGAGATCGTCGAGGCTGGCATTACAAGGTTTTCAGTATTCTTCCCGGAACGGGATGATGTTGGACCAGTCCTTTCGTTGACGCTAAAGAAAGACGTCATCACCAAACCAGTTGATGCGCTGCTTGAGATTTACCGCAAAATGCGCCCGGGCGATCCGCCGACCGTGCAAACTGCCTATCGTTTGCTTGAAGCGATGTTCTTCGATCCACGGAAGTTTGACTTCTCGCGTGTTGGTCGCTTGAAGTTCAACATCAAGATGGGCAAACCCGAGCGGAATCGAATCGACGATCCATTGCTTTCGGCCAAGGATTTCTACGAGGTCGTGGGTTACGTGCTCAAGATGAGAAAGAATCCGTCTGAGTATCAGGCGGATGACATTGATCACCTTGGAAATCGACGCGTTCGCGCCGTTGGCGAGTTGCTCGAAAATCAATTCAGAATTGGCCTCGAGCGGATGGAGCGAGCCATTAAAGAAAAGATGTCGATTCACCAGGAAATGCAGACAACCATGCCTCGCGACTTAATCAATGCGAAGCCGGTTACTGCCGCCGTGCGCGAATTCTTTGGTTCATCGCAGTTGTCGCAGTTTATGGACCAAACGAACCCACTTTCTGAGATCACCCACAAGCGCCGATTGTCTGCGTTGGGGCCGGGCGGTCTGTCACGCGAACGTGCAGGATTCGAAGTCCGAGACGTTCACCCGACACACTACGGTCGCATTTGTCCGATTGAGACCCCTGAAGGTCCGAACATCGGTTTGATCTCGAGCTTATCGTGCTTTGCGCGTATCAATGAGTTTGGGTTTATCGAAGCACCTTACCGAAAGGTTATTGACGGGCGCGTCGTTGAATACGTTCGCGTCGTCAATGGTGGCGACACAAAACTCAAACCCGGCGATCACATTCCTGATGAAGAGGTCGAAAAGGCAAATAAGAAGGTTGCTGGCGATGGCCGCAAGGCTGAGTACGAGCCATGGCCTTTCTATCTGACGGCGTGGGAAGAGGACAAACACGTTGTTGGACAGGCCAACATCGAACTCGACGAAGCAGGCAATATCGTCAATGAAAGAAACGCTGCTCGTAAGGCCGGCGAATTCATCCTCGCGCTCAGGAAAGACATTGAGTATGTGGACGTCTCGCCGAAACAGCTCGTCTCGGTTGCCGCATCGCTGATTCCGTTTCTTGAGAACGACGACGCAAACCGCGCGTTGATGGGATCAAACATGCAACGCCAGTCAGTGCCTCTGCTTCGCGCAGAAGCTCCGTATATCGGTACCGGAATGGAGAAGGTTACTGCTCGCGACTCCGGCGCCGTTGTGGCTGCGAAACGTGATGGTGTTGTCGACTATGTTGATTCTGAACGCATCATCGTGAAGGCCGATCACAATGTCGATGGAACGATTTCGCGCGAAGTGACTGCCGATATCTACACCCTGATCAAATTCAAGCGTTCAAATCAGAACACTTGTATTAATCAGCGTCCTATCGTTCACGTTGGTGAGCGCGTAGCAAAAGGGCAGGTGATAGCAGACGGGCCGTGTACAGATCGCGGCGAGCTTGCACTGGGTCGTAACGTTCTGGTCGCGTTCATGCCCTGGCGCGGGTACAACTTCGAAGACGCGATTCTGGTTTCAGAACGACTTGTGAAAGAGGACTACTACACTTCAATTCACATCGAAGAGCTGGAAATCGAAGCGCGCGATACCAAGTTGGGACCGGAAGAAATCACTCGCGACATCCCCAACGTTGGTGAAAACATGCTTCGCGATCTCGATGAGAGTGGCATCATTCGCATCGGCGCTCAGGTGAAGCCGGGTTCAATCCTGGTTGGCAAGGTAACTCCAAAAGGTGAAACCCAGCTGACCGCTGAAGAGAAACTTCTGCGCGCGATCTTCGGTGAAAAGGCCGGCGACGTGAAGGACGCTTCACTTGTTAGCCCGCCCGGAATTGACGGAACGGTTGTAGACGTTCAGGTCTTTACCCGCAAAGGTCAGGAGAAGGATTCGCGCTCGCTGGCTATCGAACAGGAAGAAGAAGATCGCCTGCGACGTGACCTTGAGGATGAAATTCGTATTCTGCGTGAACAACGTGACGAGCGAATTTATGAACTCCTGGAAGGTCGAAAGCTGGCAGCCGATTTGACTTCGAACCGAGAGGTCCTGATTCCGAAGGGTGAGACCCTGACTCGTGAAATGCTTAAAGCGGTCGAGCCAAAAGCTCTCCGCAAAGTTCAACTGGCTTCGGCCCGTTTGGATATCGGTGCTGAGATCAAGGAGTACGAGGACCGCACAGAACGTCAGATAAAAATCTTGTCTGACATTTACGAGGAGAAGATTGCCAAGCTTCGTCAGGGTGACGAGCTGAGCCCCGGTGTTATCAAGATGGTGAAGGTCTTCATCGCCATGAAGCGCAAGCTTTCAGTAGGCGACAAGATGGCCGGTCGTCACGGAAACAAGGGTGTGATCGCCCGAATTCTTCCTGAAGAAGACATGCCGTACTTGCCGGATGGTACACCGGTAGAGATTGTACTCAACCCGCTCGGTGTGCCGTCTCGTATGAACGTCGGCCAGATTTTGGAAACACACCTCGGCTGGGCAGCTCGTGTGCTTGGTTTGCATTTCGCGACGCCTGTATTTGACGGCGCGACTGAAAACGAAATCAAGAAGAAGCTCCAGGATTCGGGCGCCCGTGCGCGAGAGCTTGGTCTTCCGGAAATTGTTTCTGAATCAGGTAAGGCCGTTTTGTACGACGGATTGAGCGGAGATCCATTCGAACAGAAGGTGACAGTTGGATACATCTACATGCTCAAGCTGTCGCACTTGGTCGACGACAAGATTCACGCAAGATCAATTGGACCATACAGCTTGATTACTCAGCAGCCTCTTGGAGGTAAAGCACAGTTTGGTGGACAGCGATTCGGAGAAATGGAAGTTTGGGCGCTGGAGGCTTATGGCGCGGCCCACATTCTCCAGGAGTTGTTGACGGCCAAGTCTGACGACGTGGCCGGTCGTTCGAAGATTTATGAAGCGATCGTCAAGGGCGAGGCCGACTTTGATCCAGGTCTGCCAGAATCGTTCAACGTGCTTGTCCGCGAACTCCAATCGCTGTGTTTGGATGTTGAGTTAATTAATAAGAAGGTCGCTGGTGATGGTGCAGGCTCTGAAGAGAGCGTCGGCGAAGCGATTGTAACCAGCGCTGTTGAAGCGTAAAAGCATCAGTCTTAGGCCCTGGGCCTTAGGTCTTTGTGGATACGCCGCAACTTGCGCGGACGCAAAGGCCAAAGACCCAGGACCAAAGGCCAATTTGTAGTGGCTTTATAGAGCAACGGAGAAAATCAGTGTTCAGATTTCAACAAGAAAAGACGCAACTGGCCCCCGATTTTGAAGCAATTCGTATCTCACTTGCGTCACCGGAAAAGATCCGGCAATGGTCGCATGGTGAGGTGACCAAACCTGAAACAATTAACTACCGCACGTTCAAACCTGAACGTGATGGGCTCTTTTGTGCTCGCATTTTTGGACCGGTAGCTGATTGGGAATGTCTCTGCGGAAAATACAAACGAATGAAGCACCGCGGTGTTATCTGCGACAAGTGTGGTGTCGAGGTAACCCAGGCCAAGGTCAGACGTGAACGCCTGGGTCACATCGATCTGGCCAGCCCTTGTTCACACGTTTGGTTTTTCAAAGGACTCCCCAGTCGCATTGGGCATTTGCTCGACATTCCCCTGCGCGAGCTTGAAAAAGTGCTCTACTTTGAGTCGTACATCGTGATCGATCCAGGCGATGTTCCAGGCTTGAAAGAACGCGAGTTGGTGAGCGACGAGCGTTATCGTGAACTGGTGCGCGATTATCCAGCTCAGTTCGTCGCGAAGATGGGCGCAGAAGCGATTAAGGAATTGTTGGCCATGGTAGACATCGAAGACCTGGCCACCGACCTCCGCAAGCGCATGCGCGAAGAGACGTCGCAACAGAAGAAGTTGAAATACTCGAAGCGTTTGAAGGTTGCGACAAGTTTTCTTAAATCAGGCAACCGACCCGATTGGATGATCCTGGATGTTATTCCAGTAATTCCACCTGAGCTTCGTCCGCTCGTGCCTCTCGATGGCGGACGTTTTGCTACGTCTGACTTGAACGATTTGTATCGTCGTGTGATCAACCGAAACAATCGTCTCAAGAAGTTGATGGAATTGCGTGCTCCAGAAGTTATTGTGCGCAACGAAAAGCGCATGCTTCAGGAAGCTGTCGACGCTTTGTTTGACAATGGTCGTCGTGGACGCGTTCTTCGTGGCGTTAATAATCGCCCGCTTAAATCGCTGAGTGGAACGCTCAAAGGTAAGCAAGGACGTTTCCGGCAGAACTTGCTTGGAAAGCGCGTTGATTACTCCGGTCGTTCGGTGATCGTAGTTGGCCCTGAACTGAAACTCCACCAGTGTGGTTTGCCGAAGAAGATGGCCCTGGAGTTGTTCAAGCCATTTATCTACAACCAACTTGAGAAGCAAGGTCACGCTGCCACAATCAAACAAGCCCGAGAAATGGTGGAGCGACAGGAACCAGTCGTTTGGGACATTCTCGAAGAAGTGATTCGCGAACACCCGGTACTTCTAAACCGAGCTCCAACACTTCACCGGCTCGGCATCCAGGCGTTCGAGCCAGTCCTTGTTGAAGGCAAAGCCATCAAGATCCACCCGTTGGTTTGTACCGCATTCAACGCTGACTTCGACGGTGACCAGATGGCGGTTCACATTCCGCTGAGTCCGGAAGCACAAATTGAAGCCGCAGTGTTGATGCTCTCGAGCAACAACATTCTTTCGCCGGCGAGTGGCCAGCCAATCGCGGTTCCGTCACAGGATATCGTGCTCGGTATTTACTACCTGACACGTGACCGTCCAGGCGCGAAGGGAGAAGGTCGTGTGTTCGCATCCCTCGAAGAAGTGCTGCTTGCGCTTGATGCGAATGAGGTTACGACGCAAACACCAATCAAACTCCGTATTCAGGGAGACTTGATTGATCTCGTTCAGGAACACGATCCGCAGGACATCCTACGGGCGACAGTACAGGACGATGTGCGTCGCGTCATCAACACGACTGTTGGCCGCGTAATCTTCAACGACTCGATCCCGGCAGGCCTTCCTTTCATCAACGGAACGCTGAAAAAGAAAGGCTTGCAGTCGTTGGTTAACTATTCACACATCCGACTTGGTCATGAGATGACCGTCAAGATGCTTGACGATCTCAAGACTCTTGGATTTCTGTATGCCACTAAGGCTGGTATCTCGATCGGTATTGACGATCTCGTTACACCGGCGTCGAAGAAGCCATTGGTGGATAAAGCAGACAAGGATGTGATCGCAGTTGAGCAGCAATACCTCGACGGCGTCATCACAAATGGTGAACGCTACAACAAGGTCATCGCCATTTGGTCTGAGGTCACCGACAAAGTGGCCAAGGAAATGTTTAAGGCGATGGACGATCGCGAAAAGGCATCAGGTGAATTGAATCCAATCCTGGTGATGAGCGATTCCGGAGCTCGTGGTAGCGCACAACAGATTCGCCAGTTGGCTGGTATGCGTGGATTGATGGCTCGCCCCTCGGGTGAAATCATCGAGACTCCCATTCAGGCAAACTTCCGCGAAGGCTTGAATGTGTTGCAATACTTCATCTCGACACACGGTGCCCGCAAAGGTTTGGCTGACACCGCGTTGAAGACAGCTGACTCGGGTTACCTGACTCGACGTTTGGTTGACGTGGCGCAAGACGTCATCATCAGTGAGGACGACTGCGGCACTCTACGCGGTATTCCAGCCAGCGCCATCATTGAGGGCGGCGAGGAGATTGAGTCACTGCGTGACCGCATCGTCGGTCGCACAGCGCTCGAAGAAGTTGTTGACCCAATCGAAGGTCAACCGATCGTCGAAGCCAATCAAGAGATAGACGAAGATTTGTCTACCGAAATTCAACGCTCTGGTGTTCAGCGCGTGCGCATTCGTTCGGTTTTGACCTGCGAATCACGTCGCGGCTGCTGCATCAAGTGTTACGGTCGCAACCTTGCAACTGGTCGACCAGTTGAAATCGGCGAAGCAGTTGGTGTTATCGCTGCCCAGTCGATTGGCGAACCTGGTACGCAGTTGACGATGCGCACGTTCCACATCGGTGGTACAGCTCGCCTTGAAGAGTCTTCGAAACACGAAGCTCGTCAGGACGGCACCATCAAATACCTCGAGTTGCAGACGGTGAAGAGTCGTAAAGGCGAACGTATCGCGATGAATCGTAACGGCTCGCTCATTATCATTGACGACCGCGGTCGCGAAGCGGCGCGCTACCAGATCGTTTACGGTGCGCACATTCTCGTTGAAGATGGCAGTCGCGTAACTCAGGATCAACTCCTGGCTACGTGGGACCCGTTCACGTTCGCGATTCTTACGGAAGTTGCCGGGCACGTTAAGTTCCAGGACTTAAAAGAAGGCGTGACCTTCGACGAAGAAGTGGACGAAGTTACCGGTCAGTCGCGCATGGTCGTTAAAGACTCGCCCGACGAAAAGAAACAGCCACGACTAGACATTCGTTCTGGTAATAAGCTTCTCAAGACCTATCAGATGCCGGTTCGTGCAAACCTGATGGTCACCGAAGGTGATGAGCTGGAACCTGGCGATATCATTGCCAAGATTCCTCGTGAAACCACCAAGACCAAAGACATCACCGGCGGTCTCCCGCGCGTCGTCGAGCTTTTCGAAGCACGACGCCCGGCAGAAACTGCTGTTATGTCTGAAATCGATGGAACGGTTACCCTTGGTGCTATCTCCAAAGGTAAGCGCAAGTTGATCATTACAGGCGACGACGGTGAAGAGCGCGAGTACGACATCCCACGCGGTACGCACATTAACGTGCAGGATGGTGATCGCGTGCGTGCAGGCGAGGCCCTGATGGATGGACCATTGAACCCGCACGATATTCTGCGCGTGCTCGGTATGAGCCGCTTGCAGGAATACCTCGTAAACGAAATTCAAGAGGTCTATCGTCTGCAGGGCGTGAACATCAACGACAAACACATCGAAGTTATCGTTCGTCAGATGTTGCGTTGGGTGAAGATCAAGGAAGTTGGCGATACCGAGTTCCTGCTTGAGGAACAGGTGGATCGCTTCCGCTTCCAGGACGAGAACGAGCGTGTACGTCAGGAAGATGGTGAAGTTGCACAGGCTGAACCGCTCTTGCTGGGTATAACCAAGGCTTCGCTGTCGACCGATTCATTCATCTCGGCGGCGTCGTTCCAGGAAACCACTCGCGTATTGACTGAAGCCGCTATTTCGGGCCGCGTAGATTACCTGCGAGGACTGAAAGAAAACGTCATTATGGGGCGGTTGATTCCGGCCGGTACAGGTATGGAGTTCTACCGCAACGTTGATGTGGAACGTGACGAAACCATCGACCAGGGACGGGAACGTGATCTCGACGAGTTTCCAGATATCGTCGGTGGCCATGACATTCCGTTGCCGGCTCGCGAGCCACTAGTGGTTGCGGCTAGCGATGGTGATGGCGTAGCGACGTCAGAGCCTGAAGAGTAAATAGGGCTTGAAGTTGATTGAAAGGCTCGAGGCAGAAATGCTTCGAGCCTTTTTGTTTTTGCCAAGTTAATCGCTTAGAATCATTTCGCAAAGTCCGGATGTCCCGATCCCTTCCCAGATATCTGGATTAGTTTCCCTCTTCCCAAATTTTACGTGAACTTAGGAGAGAGTCTCCTTTGCTGCCTGTCGATCGAGCGAACGCCCAGAACGCTTCAGATTATCCGGGGTCGGAGTGTGCTCACGATACTCATGATCATTTTGTCCAGTTTTATGAAGCTGACCAGCATTTAATTGAGTCCGCCGGTGGATTCATTGCTTCAGGACTGGCAGCAGGTGAAACGGTGCTTGTAGTGGCCACCGATTCTCATAAGAAAGAATTAATAACTAAGTTAGAGGGCCAAGGACTAGACATCGACTCGCTGACTCTTCTTGGTAGATTTGTGTGTCTCGACGTTGAGCGCGTTCAGGCTGACTTAACAGTTAATGGAAATTTTTCTGGAGAGCTTCTTACTAGTTTCGCAACTGCACTACTTGAGCAGGCAGCTGCAACCCAGCGCCCTTTCAGAGTGTTCGGCGAGTTGGTAGCGCTTCATTGGGCTAAGGGTAAATATGCAACGGCAATAGAGATTGAAAAACGTTGGGACGATCTGGTTAAGAAGTATAAGTTCCCACTGTATTGTGCTTATCCCTACGGTCTTTTGGGGGGAAAAGAACTCTTAGAACCGCTTAAAGAAGTTTGCCAGGTTCATTCGCGCATCATTCCAGCCGAAAGCTATTCGAGCCTTACCGGAACCTACGACCAGTCTCGTGAAATCACGCTATTACAACAAAAGGCATTAACACTCAGTCACGAAATTGCCGCTCACGAAGAGACTGTCCAACAACTTGGTGAAGCTAAAGCAGCGCTGGAAGCTGAGCTAGCAAAATCTCAAGAATGGTTGAGGTTGGAGCAGATAGCCCACTCGAAAGCAGACAGTCTGAACCAACTGAAGGATGAGTTTTTGGCGACCGTTTCACACGAGCTACGTACTCCTTTAAACGCCATCATTGGGTGGTCTCAGATGCTACATGCGGGGCGGCTTGACGCACGCACATCTACGCTAGCTGTGGAATCAATTGAACGAAACGCGCTGTCACAGGCCCATCTAATCGAGTGTTTGATCGATTTATCAAAAATGATCGCTGGGAAAGTTCGACTCCAACTGGCAGCTGTTGACGTCGGCCTATTACTCGATCAGGTAGTTAACAACATGAAACTGGAGGTCCAGGCGAAGGCGATTGAGCTTAATCTAATTTTGGATCCGGAAGCGGGTCAGATTGTGGGTGATGGAAATCGTTTGCAGCAGATTTTTTCGAATCTGCTTTCGAATGCCATCAAGTTTACGCCTGAGAAGGGTCATGTCTTTCTCGAACTCAAACGCTTGAAGGATGAAGTTGCGATTGAAGTAACTGATGATGGTGAAGGTATCGAACCCGAATTTGTTGGATGTGTATTTGATAAATTCCGACAAGCCGATGCCGGTATTACTCGCAAGCACACTGGGCTCGGACTCGGTTTGTCAATTGTGAGATACCTTGTAGAGATGCATGGCGGATATGTAACTGTCGGAAGCCCGGGGATAAATTTGGGTACAAGCTTCGTGGTTCACCTGCCAGTCGCTGGTCCTCGCACAAAGTTAGTTAGCCTCACTGCCCATGTATCGAGTCAGCCTGTTTAATTCGTTCACAATGTTTACAGATCACAGACTGCGCAGATTCGTCTGAAACAATATGTAGTGAGTGATCGGAGCCAAGCCTACTTACCTTTAAGCCACAAAGTGTTTCGGACTTATTTCGCACTACAATGTGATAAATTCCATTTTCCGGTCCTGTCGCGTACAAAACGTCGAACCCCCAGTCTGCCAAGATCAGCTGGTCCGTTGCAGTTTGTCTCCATCGGGCACGATGAACGTTTCTAATACAACAAATCCACCTCAAATAGCGTTTCTGCAAGGGTGGTGCCATTTAGGCTTGTCGATTTACAACTTGGACCATTTCTATTCGAATCACTGGCGATTTACTGTTATTTGAGAACAGATTCGCGACTTATGCAGTCTGCTGCTTTATAGGACTGAAACACATCGGGCACTTGTTGCGTAATGAAACCGAACTTTAACCCTCGACTTCAAATTACAAACTATGAAACCAAAGCTACGACAAGCCTTTCATGTCTTTCTCTTGGTGATCACACTGGGAGCTTCGAGTGCACAGTTGGTGTCAATTCCAGGCTCGGCGAATGCTCAGGATGTTCAGCAAACAATTCTGGGTAATTGGGAAGGTCTACTAACCGTCAGCACGGTAAAACTTCGCTTAGTAATGAAGGTTAGTAAGAATGCCGAGGGGAATTTGACTGCAGTAATGGACAGTATCGACCAACCGAACGCTAATATTTCAGATTTAAGATTGCAGATTTCAGATTGAGGTATTGGTAAGATTCAATCTGAAATCTGAAATCTGAAATCTGAAATCCTTTTAACGTGAATCAAAAACAACTACAGAAGATCAACGGCGCCCGCAAGGCGCCGATGCCTGAATTTGTGTCGCCGCAACTGGCTACGCTTGAGAGCGAGCCGCCAAAAGGTGATCAATGGTTTCACGAGCTGAAGTTTGACGGATACCGGATGCTCTGCCACTTAAACGGCGGCAGTGTGCGTTTCTGGAGTCGTAATCAGAAAGACTGGACTCACAAGTTTCCCCGGCTAGGAAAGGCGCTCCAGGAATTTCCCGCGACCAAAGTGATACTCGACGGTGAAGTAGTCGCAGTAGATGCAAAGGGGCGTGCGAGTTTTCAAAAGCTGCAACAGGGACTAAAGGTTGGTGACGCTGGTTTCATCTTACATGTCTTCGACATTATCTATCTCGATGGGTTCAACCTCACTCGCACTCCCTTGCGTGAACGAAAGGAAATTCTTGCAGGCCTGTTTGCTGACATTTCTGAGAAAAGCCCATTGCGCTACAGCGATCACATGGAAGGCAATGGTCTGGATTTTTTCAAACAAGCCTGCAAATATGGGATCGAGGGAATTGTTTCCAAGCTGGCCGATTCCTTTTATGAGTCGACCCGCAGTCGCAGCTGGGTGAAAGTAAAGTGCATCAAGCGACAGGAGTTTGTAATTGCCGGATACACAATTTCTGACAAAGGTTTTCCTGGATTCGGCGCGTTGATACTTGGTGTTTACGAGAAAGGTAAATTGCGTTACGCGGGACGAGCCGGTACAGGTTTTAGCATTAAGCAGCGATTGGACCTGCGCAAAAAACTAGATCGTCTTGTTCGCTCCTCGACACCTTTTGCGGAGAAACCTAAGGATCCAGGTCTAAAGAGTGCAGTTTGGGTTACACCTCAGTTAGTCGGCGAAGTTGCTTTCACCGAATGGACCGAAGATGGTTCGGTACGTCATCCATCCTTTCAGGGACTCAGAGAAGACAAGAAGGCAAAGGATGTCGTCAGAGAAGATCCGGTGAGCTAGTTCTTTTTAACCTCGAACAGGAATCGCTGCTGTGACAGTGGAATTAGATACTCAATAATAGATACGTCCAATTTGTCGAGTTCATGTCGTAACGACTCCCCACCAAAAAGCAAGAGCTTGGAGTTTGCGGGCGCCCAGCTAACTAAACGCGAAACTTTGCTCATAAAATCATCAAGAGCACGACAGGTGAGAAACTGAGCTTCGAGAGAATCGAGATCTTCAAAGGCTGACGCTACGACCTTTCCTCGCTTGGTCAGGCCAAGCTGATTCAACGCTTCCTGTAAAAAGACTGATTTTTTCTTTGACGACTCGACCAAAGTCGCGGTCAAATCTGGGCGAGCAATTAAACAGGGGATACTTGGCAATCCGCCACCTGGACCAACATCGATAAGGCTTGACTCGGTTGATACGAGACTCAGTAACACGAGCGATTCGAGCACGTGCCGGTTGGCAAACTCTTCCGGGCCACATGGCGCCACCAGATGGAGTCTTTGGTTCCAGCGTGACAGTAGAGCGTAGTAACGACCAAGCTCTCGAATGGTGGATGCTGGCAACTCCACGCCATACTCACCCATCTTTGTCGTGAGTGCTTGCTCAAAGGCGTTAACAGATTCGGTATCCATTGTTTGGAACAGAGACTAGCGAATGTCGCTTGCGGCTGAAAGTCGCCAACTCATTGAAAGTAGCCAATCAAAATGATCGAAGACATTTTTGAACAACACAAATTCCTCGGGAATAAGGTTACGCAACTTGTACTCGAGCATGCTTCATTACTTGAAACTCGACGAGTTACCCCGGAAACCTCGCCCTCGGATATTGAGAAACTCTTTGCCGAACCGTTACCCGAGAACGGAACCAGTCTCGAAGAGATCATGAGTCGTTTTCGGGATGATGTATTACCAAACTCGATGCTGGTTCCCAGCCCGAGATACTTCGGACAGTTTAACCCGACTCCTTTACCTGTTGGAGTGTGGGCTGATGCTCTGGCTGCGGCTTTGAATCAAAATGCGGGCGCCTGGCGCAATGGACCAGC
>JBKPQV010000767.1:0-3245 GCA_046734235.1 Acidobacteriota bacterium | reverse complement strand
GGAATGCCCACTACTAGCGCGAAACTGAATCTCACGCTACTGAAGCAGGTGGTATCTCCGCAGGAAGTGAGTGCCTACTGCTAGCGAAAAATTGAATTTCCACGCTGCTTAAAGCAGGTGGTATCTGACTTTTTTGTAAAGTTGGATTAGGAGTAGCGGATGCAATCACCGGTTCATTCCTAAGCGCTCGGTGAGCCGGACAAGTTCGGCCACGGAATTCACCTTCATTTTCTCCATCACGCGGGCGCGATGGACCTTGATCGTTTTTTCCACGGTGCCGAGGTCATTCGCGATCTGCTTGTTCAACTGTCCGGACACAACATGGGTGAGAACTTCACGTTCGCGCGGCGTCAGCGTTGCCAAACGTTCCTCGATGTCATCCAGCTCAGCGCGGCTCCGTCTCTCGATTCGATCTTTCTCGAAGGCAGCGTTCACCGCTCTAAGCAGGTCTTCGTCATGCACCGGCTTGGTGAGGAAATCCAAGGCACCGCTCTTCATTGCGCGCACACTCATAGGAATATCTCCATAGCCGGTAAGGAAAATGATCGGAATCTTGCTGCCTTTAACCTTCAGAGCCGCTTGCAGCTCAAGACCATTTAGGCCGGGCATCGCAACGTCGAGCACGAGACATCCAGCGGCCCGAGGATCGTGTTGCTCCAGAAATTCGCTGGGGGAACTGAAAGTGACGACCTCCAAACCATACGAGCGCAGTACACGAGCCAGACCCTTGAGTACAGCCGGATCGTCGTCCACCACAAAGACCGTGGGAGCAGTATCACTCATGGCTGTGCTTCCGTTTTCGTCGGAATCGTGAAGTAAAATGTAGCCCCGCGTTCCGCATTGTTCGCCGCCCACAACTTCCCACCATGCGCCGTAATGATCGTGCGACACACCGATAAACCAAGGCCCATGCCATGCGGTTTGGTAGTGAAGAATGGCTCGAACACCTTCTCAAGATTATCCGGCGCCAGACCGGCACCCCGGTCAGCCACGGAAACGCAGACCCCTTCCCCGTTATTTAGCCCCGTGCGAATGATGAGTTTGCGATCGGCGGAGGGGCTGGTGGCGATTGCGTCGCAGCCGTTCATCACGAGATTCAGCACGACCTGCTGCAATTGCACCCGGTCTCCTACAATTGCGGGCAGTTCGGACGCGAGGTCCAATTGCCCAGTTACTTTTTGATTGAGCAAATCATTGCGCACGAGCTTTAGAACTTCACTGACCACGTCATTGAGATCAAGGGGCTGATGCTCAACTGTGCTCTTTTTGAGCAAGAGGCGCAGACGATGAATGACTTCTCCCGCGCGCTTGTCCTGTTTCACAATGTCGCCGAGGATATCGCGCACTTCGTTGAGATCGACATCGTCGTGCGCGAGGAAGCGCTGCGCAGCCTGCGCGTTGCTAAGGATGGCGGTGAGCGGTTGATTCAACTCGTGAGCAAGCGAGCCTGAGAGTTCCCCCAGCATCGTCACTCGCGACAGGTGGGCCAGCTCGGTTCGATGCTGTAGTTCCTCGACTTCAGCCTTTTTGCGGTCAGTTATGTCAACGGCCGAACCGATATACCCTAAAAACTGCTGATTGGCTGCAAAACGAGGAACACCCGAGGAATAAAGCCAATGTAATTGGCCATCGGCACTGTGGATTCTGAACTCATACACGATCGGTTTCCGGCTTTGATATGCGGTAGTATAAACATCCACCACGCGCTGCCGATCTTCCTCGTGGACGATTTCCAACCAACGCTTCCCTAGTAGCTCTTCCATGCTCCGGCCGGTAACGTCAAAACATTTCTGGTTAAAGTAGGTGCAGAGCATGTTTATGTCGGATGTCCATATGATCACTGGAGACGTATCAGCCATGTGCCTGAATCGAGTTTCACTGAGCCGCACCTCTTCTTCCACTCGCCGGCGTTTCGCACGATTCACCAGCAACCACACAATGAGCATCGCTTGAAGAATAATCAGCGATACCGCACCGACGAACCTCCACTTGTACAGCTCCCAAAACGTGAATTGCTTGTAACGGACAATGCTCCCCGGCGGCAGTTTTTGCTCGCTGATGCCCCAGCGGCGAAGTTCTCTCCAGTCAAACATCGCAGCGCTCGGGATAGTCTGCGGGGGCATGTTCTGCGGACTCTCCCCCGCCAAAATACGCAATCCTATCTCGGCAGCGCGATTCCCAATCTCTTCCAAATTAAGCAACCGCCCGCCAATCGTCCCATTTCCGATGTATATCTGAGATGCTGCGTAAATGGGTACGCTCGACGACGGAGCCAAACGGGCAAGCACCTCCGGGCTGGTATAGATTCTGGTCGTGCGGTCCGAGTTAACGGACAAATAGAAAACGACGCTCTTCTCCGGTAGACCAGCCAGACTTTTTTGTAACTCCTCAATCGGCAGGTTGATGAGATAGGTGAACTCGACCTTGCCTTCATACGGGCGAAACTCCTGTCGCGCCAGTGCCACGTAGGTGTCGTCAGCAGACGCATTGCCCGCCACTACCACGACCCTTTGCGTCTGTGGCTGTAAGGCCAGTGCAATGTCGAGGGTGGGGGCCAGCTCCATTTTTCCTCCCACCTTAACTTCCACCCGGTAGTTGCCGACAGGGAGCGCCGCGATCTGATAATTCCCTTCGCTGTCGGTCTCTCCCTTCCGCAAGAGTCCTGTTGCACTATTTTCTACTGATACTTCCGCGCGAGGCACAACGGCCCCGTTCTTATCAACGACCCTTCCCTGCAGAACCGCGGTGGATTGGAACGCCACTAAAGGAGAGGCACCAGCCTCGGGAACGAAGAGTGCACCCACGAACGGGATGAAAAGTGACGTTAGGAGAATTTGGATAAGGATATGTTTCGAGTCCTTCTTACAGATGCGCTGGCTTCAGTTCAAGAATTCACGGTAGCAAGCGAGATAGCCAACAGGCAAGCATACTTTGGAGAGCGTTAACTAGTTTGAAACTTAAAGCGTAAATAGAAAAAGAAATCACCGGAATGGTTTTGACTTTGACCGCGTTTCGACATAGAACCCTTATAAAACAAAAAAGATCGGGGATATCCTTCAAAATGAAAAGTCGAATCAGTGCAGTGATCTCGTTCGCGGCCATGCTTACGTTCGCAGTCGCCTGTTCAACAACGCCAACCAACCTGAACACGAATTCCTGAACAACTAATAACTCCGTTCCGAATGAATTAAAGCCAGCCCTCGACTCAATTACTGCAAACGACATCCTGCAACACACTAACGCAC
>JBKPQV010000766.1:0-5282 GCA_046734235.1 Acidobacteriota bacterium | reverse complement strand
CTGATGATTCTGAGCGGACTTGTAGCGGCTGTATGTCTCATAGTTCTCGCAACACTTGGCGGACTGCTGGCAATTCCAATCTTCGAAAAACGGAAAGACGATCAAGCACCACCTCCTCCTCCAGTTGAAGGCGGAATGGGAGGAAACTACGCCGCTTAAGATTGTAACGTTTGTTTAAACCAAGCCTCGTTCAGGAGAAAAAGCTAAATGGCACAAGAATGGACTCCCCCCTCAGGCGCGGGTACACCCGACAAAGTACCAAACTACCTGGTTCCCGCGATTCTTTCAGCAGTTTGTTGTTTCCCGCTGGGAATTATTAGCATCATCTTCGCTGCTCAAGTTAATGGCAAGGTTACCGCAGGCGATATGGCGGGAGCTCTCGATTCATCAAAGAAGGCCAAAATGTTCAGTTACATTTTTCTCGGCCTTGGAATTTTGGTTTGGGGCGGATACATCCTTCTTGTATTCCTTGGAGTTGGCTTAAGCTTCATGGGTAATATGTAGCAGCAACATTCTAGATCTCCATCTCAGGAAGTTAGCTGCAGGAGAAGTCTAAAAATATGAGCAGATATTGCACTAAATGCGGTGCTGTAAATGACGACCTGGCACAGTACTGTAGCAACTGTCAGGCTCCATTGACTCCGGTCGCAGGTGGTGGCTCGGGTTATCAACCAATGCAGTCGGTGAATTCCGGCGCGGTGACCGATTGGAAAGCAATAGGTGCCGACAAGAAAATGGTTGCGGGGATTCTTGGAATACTTCTGGGTAGCTTAGGCGTGCACAAATTCATACTTGGCTACACAACGGAAGGGGTCATAATGCTGCTCATCAGTGTGGTGAGTTGCGGCACCCTTGCGATCATTCCGAGTGTGATTGGAATTGTCGAAGGGATAATGTACTTAACCAAGTCTGACGAAGAATTTGTTCGCACCTACATTCAAAGCAAAAAGGGCTGGTTCTAAATAACCCGTTTTGAATGATGTCCCTGTGAAGAAGACTTAACCACAAAGACACCAAGTCATTTCAGATTTCAGATTTCAAATTTCAGACTTCGCAAACATTAGTTCCTAGGTTTCTCCAATCTGAAATCAGCAATCTAAATCTGAAATGACTTTGGTGTCTTTGTGGCTAAAGAACCACTGCTTGGGTACCTCTCACTGTGCTAGCCTAAGCTTTCAATGAAAACAGATTTCTGGTATCGACGTGCAACCGTCCTTGCTATCTGGGGATTGTTAATTCTGGTAGGCATGTACGTCTTCATCTTTGAACCAGGGAAGACCGGGTTTTTTCCATTGTGTCCCTTTCGATTGGTTACTGGATTCCAATGTCCAGGCTGTGGAAGTACTCGAGCACTTCACCAAATTCTCCACGGACACATTGCCGCCGCGTTTATGCTGAACCCACTCTTCGTCGTATCGCTGCCATTTTTCGCATTCGCCTTTTTGCGATACACCTCATTGGCGTTTCAAGGAAAGACGCCTCGACCCAACGCTTTGCCAGCAGCGTATATCTACTTGATCTTTTGGGTGGTGCTCTCGTTCTGGATCTTTCGAAACACGCCGTTCTATCCGTTTTCTTCATGAGCCTTAACAAAGTAGCGGGAAGACTTCGTGTAGTTTCGTGTGAATTCGTGGATCGTTTCTTCTCGAAGTCCAAAAAAACCACCTTCCACGAATCCACACGAAACTACACGAAGAGCACCGTCCGCCAGGAAATCTGAAATTAGGACACCAGGTAGGTATTAGAGTTTGGATGTGGCAGGATTTTGCAGCGAACGGTTCACATACAAGCATAATCCCATGACCAAATAGAAGACCATGATCACTTCCGAGTCGCCCCAGTTGTAATGGACCAACCCACTTGCGAAGAAACCTGCTAAACCTCCCAATGCGCCAAGCGCCAGGCCGCGACTAAAATCAGCTTCGCTTAAGCCAGTCGAAAACTGTGATCGAATGATTCTGATTAGCATTCGTGCATAGATCCCGATCAGCAGCAACCAAACAATTAGGGCTGGAACTCCTCGCTCCAACGCAAACTGAAGCAGGTTCGAATGCATATGGCCAAGCGGTAAACGGCCATTATCAAATAGTCCCCACTCACGCCAGTGAGATTTGAGTGAATCCATTCCAACTCCCACCAACAAGTGGCGTGGTTTGCTGATCAGCAATTCAAATCCTTCCCGCCATACGGTGCCACGCCAGGTAGTGGATTGATCCTTCAAATCAAAAAACCCAACACTCCGCTTTTGCTGCAGGAGCACTACCGACGCAAGCACCAATGGAATCGCACACAATCCAAGAACTACCAACGTTCGGCGCGACACCGTCAGCATCAACATCAGCGCCGACGAAATAGCAAAGCCTGCCCATGAAGCGCGAGTGACACTCATAGCTAAAGAAAAAACCAAACCGACAACAGCCAGTGCCAATAAGAGTCCGGCCAGACTTTTCTTCTGCTTCAGACCAAGGAATAGACCAAGTGCCAGCGATGCTATTAACTGGATCACTTCCGCGTAAGTAACCCAATGACCAAAAAAGCCGGTCGCGCGCCAATCTCGTCCCCGGGACCAACCAGCGGCACCTAACTGTTCGAGAGCGCTGTTTCCGTTTAGTAATTGTCCGCGCGGAACTTCGAGTGTCGGAGTCCACTCGATGTGATATGTAGAAACTTTTGCGATTGGTGGACCACTTGCCAACGCACTTGCGATCTCTTCCGGATTGCTGACTGGTTTCCCATCAACCGCCCACACGATATCGCCGCTGACTATTGGTGTTAATTGCGAACCGCCACGAGTGCGAAAAGTTGCCTTCGCCAGAGGGCTCTCGCTCCGGATGCCTTGAAGCTTTACACCCTTACCGATCGCAAGTCTTTCCGCAGTGAGCAATACATTGACCATGCAGGAGCCGACAAGACAATAGGCGAGTAGTTTAGCCAGGCCTATCGAGCGAACGTTTTGTGAGAAGAGGAAGACTATTGTAAACAGGCTGGCAGCCCGCATCTTACTAATTGATATGAAAGGAGTGTAAGAGAAGAACGACGAGAGACCGCTAAGCACAAAAAAACCAAAGAGCGCATAGTCAATTGGTGAGCGATAGAGCTTTGGCCGGGGGTAAACGAGTAACCTCACGACCCACAAGAAAGTTCCAAGAGCCCAACCAATCTGGGTAACCGCAATTGAATGCGGGGCGAATAGCGCCATTAGAAAAAGGCAGCCTATGATGGCCCGCTCAAGCCAGATGATTATCGGTCGTGGTGATTCGGTTTCGCGCTGCCTGGGCATGACTTCAGAAAAGGCGGGACCATCCACAGATATCGCCGATTACATAGATTTGATATCGATCGCCGAAATCATTTTTAGCAAATTCCCAAACGAAAGTCGGCGTTATCTGTGTCATCTGTGGATCTTTCCGGTTCGGGAATTTGCTTATCTGCAAAACCCGGCGGCCGGTAATTTTGCGCAAGGGTTCGAAGCGATTAGAATGCCCGCGCTTTACTATATTCTAATCTCGAGAAAACTCCATGCGCCGATCGGTCGTTGCTTTAGTATTTCTTACATCCCTTCTCGCACTATCCGTGATCGCCTTCACGCAAAATCCGTCTTATGCAGATCAAGTCAAACTAATTCAAGACGACTCGCGGATGAAAGCTGCTAATGAGTACATAGACAAAAACAAAGATGGCATTCTTCACGAATGGATTGCCATTACCGAGATCAACGCCCCCTCCAAACAGGAACAAGAAAGGGCGAAATACATCGAGTCGCTCCTGCGCAAATACAAGGTAGATGTTCGTTATGACGAGGCAGGGAATCTCATCGCAACTCGCAAAGGAACTGGTGGCGGTCCCGTGACTGTGTTTGACGCCCACATGGATACAGTGTTTCAGCCAGGATTGAAGATCAAAGCAACAGTGAAAGATGGTCGTGTTTACGCACCTGGAGTTGGTGACGATACCAGAAACATCGAAGCATTGTTGGCGAGCATTCGAGCCCTCGATGCGGCAAAAATTAAGACTAAAGGCGACCTGATTTTTGTTTTTACTACCGATGAAGAAGCCGGAATGACGGGGGCCAAGTTCTACACAAAAGAAAATAAAGGCAAAGTTGACTATTACGTCGCGCTTGATGGCGGTTATGAGGGTTTCACTTACGCCGGTATTGGCATCAATTGGTACCGTCATCACTTCATTGGCCCAGGCGGTCATACTCGTTCACGAACCCCACCTTATTCAGCAACATTGCCACTGGCCCGTTCGATTGCACGAATCTACGAGTTGAAAGTTCCAACCAATCCGTCTTCCAATTTGAATATTGGAATGTTAGGTGGCTCAGAGGTTCCAAACGCTAAGGCTTCGGATGCGTGGTTCACCGTTGACCTTCGTTCAACTGACAACGGGGTCATCGCAGATCTTGATAAGAAAATCGCGACGATTCTCGATGAGGAAGCGCAGCGAGCAGGGGTCACAGTAAAAACCGACATTATCTCAACTTCACCGGCAGCAGTTTTACCAGGCAATCGCGAATCACACCTGGTGAAGATGGCTGAGGCAGTTCACCGAGCGATGGGTTTTGATCCGCCAATTGGAAATGCGGGGTCCAACAATTCCAGTGCAGCATTGTTGCAAGGCATCACCTCGATCTCGACCGGCGCGGGACCATGCAGTGATTCCCATGCTTTAACAGAGAATTGTGAAATTGAGCCTTTGTTTAAAGGGATTAAGAAGATGCTGTTGTTGGAAATTGCGCTCGCCGGTTTGTCGAATTGAAGAACTAGAAGCCTTCGCCGCCGATCATTACCAGGCCAGTGCGCAGGATAATTTTGAGATCAAGCAATAGCGACCAGTTCTCGATATAAAAAAGATCCAGTCTAACCATCTCTTCAAACGGCAAACGGTTGCGCCCAGAAACCTGCCACAGACCAGTCAGTCCGGGTTTCATGTCGAGCCGTTTGCGGTGCCATAACTCGTAAGCTTCAACCTCATAGGGAATGGGCGGTCGCGGCCCAACCACACTCATGTCGCCCATGAGAACATTTAGCAGCTGAGGCACTTCATCAAGACTTGTGCGTCTTAGCAATTTTCCGACCCGCGTAATGCGAGGATCGGCAAGCAACTTGTAAGTCGGTCTATTGTCATCACCAAGGTTTGCTTCAGCCCGACCAGCGATGAATGCCCTTTGATACTCGCGATGCGCTTCTGAATCCACGCCCGCTTTCATCGTGCGAAATTTAAAGACCAGGAAAAGACGGCCATCCATGCCGACTCGCTCCTGCGTGTAAAAGACC
>JBKPQV010000765.1:0-18206 GCA_046734235.1 Acidobacteriota bacterium | reverse complement strand
GACGTTGTTCTCAACACGGCCCTGGAATCGTTTGTGACCAGCCTGCTCGAAATGAAAGCTCGCTGCGGAGTATTCAACCAACGCGCTATCAATAAACTCGGAGCGATTCTCAGCAGTTCCAAGACTCCTTAGCAGTGTTGCATAGGAGTTATGGAATTTTCCCTTCAAGGCGTGATTGCCACTGTGGTCGAATAGTGGTGCGGCTTCCCGGTAAATTCTCAAAGCCTCATGCTCTCTAGTAGCGACCTTTTCAACAATTGCAATATTTAGCAACGCTCTAAGCCGCTGTTCGCTATTTTGGTCTGCCAGACTATTCAATACGTGCTTAAGCGTAACTCGAGCTTCGTCGAGTCCACCTTCGCGCCAATAGCAGATTGCTAGATCAACTCGCGCTTCCGCGGCTTTCTCGGTTAGACCTAACTCGCCAAAAATTGAAGCGCTTTCGCTAATCAGATCCTTCGCCAGGTCCTGACTACCGGCGACTTGTTTGGCGCTGCCCAGCCAGCCAGTCAGCGTACCGGTCCTTAAGAGCAGCTCAGCTTTAGCCTCGAGAGCGAGTCCGTCTGTGTTAGGGCGCTCACCTAATCGAGGCCAAAAAGGACGCAGGGTACCGACGGCTTGGTCAAATTCACCAGCTTCTTCAAAACCTTTGGCCAATTCACATAGTGGAATGAGGTTTTCAGCAACCGGAAGGCCCGTTTGCTCGGCCAGAAATTGTGTCTGTAACTCCATCTTAAAACTCCAGTTTTAGATATAGGTAAGGAACCTTGCAAGCCATCAGATGTACGGATATTATCATAACCAACCAAAATCGAGCTTGGTTGCACCACCCTCACCGGCTTTGACTACAAATCTGAGGAGAAGATCAATGAAACTTGTCAAAAAGTTTTTGCTTGCTGCCCTATTCGTGTCCGTCCTCTCGGTCAGTGCCTTTGCTGGGGAACTGGAAACGCCCGGTTTAGTTCCACCACCGCCAAGCCATTCTATGAGTAATTCCACATCGATCACTGACGAGGCTCCCAGCGTCACCACCGAATCCGCTGATCAGCCTACTGACGAACTGCTTTTCAATGCGCTAATGGCAATTATCTCGCTGTTCTAGACGCATTACAGAACAACTCAGATTAATGATTCGGTGAATGCTGGGCGACTGCGGCCTGCCGAAATTAGTGTGCACAGGCTCACCGGAATGCGCTTAGAAATTGTCGCGAGAGGGCGGTGACGGGCAGCATCCTAACTCCATCTGATGGCTATGGCAATAGCAATTAGCCCTTGGGATTAAATGCCTAATGATGCCAAAAATTCAGACGAGGTTAAGTCGCCTGGCAAACTCAGCCTTCAGGAGCACCACCCTTCGACAAATCGTTTGCTTCGACCAGCTTCCTGACCGTTTCGAGAGTGTCAATCTCGGACGGTGACTTGTCAGTTCGGATTCGCACAATTCTTGGAAACCTGAGCGCGAACCCACTTTTGTGACGGTTTGATGGTTGAACCCTGTCAAACGTTACCTCGATAACCACAGCTGGCTCTACCACTCGAACCCGGCCATGGGCGAATTCCTGAAGGGTATGCACCTTAAACCACTCCGTCAGTTCTAAAAGCTCCTGATCGGTAAGTCCGGAGTAGGCCTTGCCGATATTCAATAATTCGTCATTATCAACTGAGCGTCGGACAGCGAATGTGTAATCGGAGAGTAGATGACGCCTTTTTCCGTGGCCCACCTCAACAGCGGTTACCACAACGTCGAGTGTCGCTATTGCTTTTTTTAACTTCAGCCAGTCGCGACCGCGCCGCCCCGGCTTATATACAGACGCCGGGCTCTTAATCATCAGGCCTTCGTTCCCCCGACTCCTTGCGGCGTCAAATTCAGCATCGAGCATAGCAACGTCCTTAAACAACTTCCCTTCTGACATCCTCAATGGACCACTATCGGGAAGGAGTTCTTTGAGAACCGACCTGCGGTTCGCTAGCGGATCATCAATCAATACTCGATCGCCTGCATACAACAAATCGTATGCAACAAGGATTACTGGAACTGCCAGCAGTAACTGTGTGCCAACGTTCTTTCTGCCAAGACGTTTCTGCAATTCACTGAACGGAAGAATGCTGTGCTCGTTAGCAGGAACGATCTCGCCATCGATGATTACGTCACTTGAGAGTTTGCGTAAGGGTTCTATTAACTCGGGAAAGCGATGTGTGATTTCATCCATGGTGCGTGAGTAGATTGCCACTCGACCACTTTGTACGTGTGCCTGAGCACGTATGCCATCAAACTTGTCTTCAACCAAAAACTCATCAGGCATCGTGCGAGCGATGTCTGTGAGATCTGCTGCGGGTGTTGCTAACATGAATTTGATTGGGTGAAAGAGACGCATACTTACATCGCGCAGATCCGCTGATCGAGCACGCACTGCGGTTTCACCGATATCTCCCAGAAGCATATTTCCATATGCCACATCGCCCAGCGGTTGATCGAATGCGCGGGCCACGGCGTCTTCCACAAGGCCTTCGCGCAGTCCAATTCTCAGGTCACCGGCCAAGAGTTTGATCAGGTATTTCGCTTCAAGAGGCGTCGATCGCCGGAGGAAGGCAGTAAGTAGTGAGGTCTTATTCTTGATTCCTTTAGTTTCACTCAATCGACTTATTAGTGATTCAGTCTCGACAAGAGTGATTGTTGGTGGAAGAGAATGACCTGCCTCTTTTATGATTTCTTCTGCCAGGTCACCAGGATCACCCAAACGGACGTAACGCGGATAAAGATCTTCGGAACTAAAGCCGGTTGCTTCACTTAGTGCAGTACTAATGATGCTGCCACCAACATTTGTGGTTCGAGAATCAGACTGCGCAAACTGGTGACCGGCAAAGTAGCGCGTTGCTCGTGCCAGATCAGCGTCAGAGAGCGTCTTCAAGTAAGACCCGAGAATTGCCGCTTTTTCGAGCTTTTTTGTGGTTGCTGAAACCGCCTCCGCAACCTCTGCAAAGCTTTGTAGTTTTCCAATTTCACTCATAAATGCTTCAATTCAACCCATTCTCATCTCACGTTTTGATTGCTGCCTTCTGCTTTTTCATCCTGCGCGTTACAATCCCCATCAAGAGAATCTAACGACGCGCGAGATTCCGCGGTTCACGTCAATCTCAGGAAGGCTCAGGAAGGCTAGGCACGTAGTGTTTGCACTAATTCTCGATTCACTCGGAAGTACTGAATTACTTTTCATCCTTGTCGTGGCGCTCATTTTCTTTGGGCCCCGAAAACTGCCAGAGCTCGCAAAGCAAATGGGAAAAGGTTTGGCTGAGTTTCGTAAAGCCTCCGACGACTTTAAGCGAACCTGGGAGCGCGAAGTGGCACTCGAAAGTGCCCGCACCGAACCTGAAAATTCCATCCTGAATGAGGAGTCGTCAACAAATTACGGCGAGAGTCAATCAGGAGCCCAGGCTGCTTATGAACCCGTCAGTTCAGATTTAGTTGCACCTCGTCAAAGCCCGTATCAACCAGTTGCGGCAACCGCCGTCGAAGATCAGAAAGCGGAGAGCGCTGAACCCGAACCGCTTCGTAAACAGGACTGGTTATAGATCAATTAATTAATGTCTGCACTTCTAAGATCCCTATCTACAAATAAGAGTAACGAAGAAGAACTCGGCGGGCAGATGTCCTTTTTGGAACATCTGGACGAGCTGAGAAAGCGTCTCATTCGATCTTTTATTTTTGTGTTTCTCGCGGCCTCTGTCTCATGGTTTTTCGCCGATCGTATTTATAGTTTTTTGGCTGTCCCGGTAGAACGCGCACTTGCAGACGCGCAAAGAATGCAAGTTCCGATTGCGGGTGCAACGGGTACTGAGACAATCCTTTCACTAAACAGCCTTAAGGAAAATGATGCAGGTCGGTACGTTTTTGCGCAGGAGACAAAACTTGGTTCGAGTTTGATTCCCGCTGGTGCGTCGGTCACAGCACGAGTAATCAAAGACACACAGGGGAAACTTGGACTCTTTACCGATGAGGCGTTGTACACAGGCAACAACGTAATCCCCAAAGGCGTTCGCCTTCCAACTGAAATCGGTTCAACTGCGACCGCCTTCTCTGGTCTTAACGATAAGTTGATAGTAACTACCGCTCTCGAGCCATTTTCGCTTTACGTGAAAGTTTCCCTTTACGCTGCTGTGTGTATTTCTGTGCCTTTTCTGCTGTGGCAGATCTGGGCCTTCGTCTCACCGGGCTTATATCCTCACGAGCGCGCTTATGTGACGCCATTTATTGCGCTGTCATCAATCTCGTTTGTACTAGGAGCGGCATTCGCCTACTACGTGATCTTTCCTCCAGCTGCTAAATACCTCCTGGGACTGGGTACTGACTTTCGACTACTTCTAAAGGCCGACGACTATTTCGACTTCATCATCATAGTCATGCTGGGAATGGGTGTGGTCTTTCAGATGCCGGCGATAACTTACGTTTTGGCCCGAATCGGCCTGATCACGGCTAGGCTTATGATTAAGATTTGGAAGACAGCACTGATAGTGATACTGATATCAGCTGCCGTTCTGTCGCCAACAAACGATATTCCCAACATGCTGCTTTTCGCGGCCCCGATGCTGGTTCTTTACGTAGTTTCTATCTTCGTAGCTTGGATATTCAACAAACCCAGAACTGCGACCTGAGCTAAGAGCCCAAAATGACCAAAAGTCGGCTATTTTCAGAGAGTTTCGGGCAACTTTGGGTGGCGGCCACCGCATCTTGACTGTGTCCCTAGCGGATCTTAGAATCCTTCGACTTCAAAAGTAGTCCGGCGTCTGTCCGAATCGATTCGAATCGTTATAAGTGTTCACCAGGAGTTTCAGAATGTACTACCAGAAAGCTGCTCTTCGTCTGGCTTTGTCTATTAGTCTTTTGGGTTTAGCCAGCGTCTTTGCAATTGCTCAGGATTCACAGGATCCAAATAACAAGCCGCGCAATGTGAAGCCAGAATTGAAAAAAGCATACAAAGACTGGCTTGACAAAGACGTCACCTACATCATCACGGACGAAGAGAGAAAAGCTTTCAAAAAATTAGCGACAGACGACGAGCGTGAGCGCTTTATTGAAGAATTCTGGCGTCGTCGAGATCCGGATCCGGATACTGATGAAAATGAGTTCAAAGAAGAGTATTACGAGCGAATTGCCTACGCCAACGAGCACTTCAGCTCCGGTATCCCCGGCTGGAAAACAGACCGCGGCCGCATTTGGATCATGTACGGCAAGCCAGATGAGCGTGAGACGCACCCAATGGGTGGCTCGTATGAACGACCGAGTTACGAGGGTGGCGGTTCGACTTCGACCTATCCTTTTGAAATCTGGTTTTATCGATACCTCGGAGGAGTGGGCTCGGGCGTTGAAATAGAGTTTGTTGACCCAACAGGCAGCGGTGAATATCGAATCGCTCGCAACCCGAATGAGAAAGACGCCTTATTGATGGTCCCCGGCGCGGGTTTGACCCTTGCAGAACAGATGGGACTGTCTGACAAGTCGGATCGTATCTCGGGGGCAAATGGTATCGGAAATCCGAACTATCAGCGTGAACAGGATTCGCCCTTCTCGCGATTGCAGTTGTTGGCGGACCTTAGTCGTCCACCACAGGTCAAGTTTAATGATCTCGCCACGGCCGTTAATACCGGTGTTGTCGAAGAGAACCCACTCAACTTCGAGTTACGCGTCGACTTCTTCCGTCAGTCCGACGAAAGAGTGATAACTGCTTTTACTGTCCAGGCAGAGAATCACGACCTGGTGTTTTCAGATAGCGGCGGTCTTCAGCAAGCGCGTATGAATATCTTCGGCAGAATCACATCTGTTGCCGGACGACGCGTAGGCATTTTCGAAGATCCAGTTATTACAACAGCAACGGCTGAAGAACTTTCCGAAGCCAAGGATCGGAAGTCTGCGTATCAAAAGGCGTTGCCGCTGGCGCCAGGAACTTACAAGGTCGACGTAATTGTGCGTGATACAACCTCCGGCGCTACTGGAATCAAACATCTGGGCTTTACGGTTCCCAAGTACGATCAGGAGAAACTTTCAACGTCGACAATGATCCTCGCTGCCAAGCTGGAAAGTCTTTCAGACCAGCCAGCCGTCGGACAGTTTGTAATCGGAACAACAAAAGTAATCCCCAATGTCGCCGGTCTATATCACCGCGGCCAACCTGTTGGTGTTTATCTCCAGATCTATAATGCAGGGATCGATCAAACCACGCTCCGGCCAGCAGTGGACGTTGAATATGCGTTACTGAAGGATGGTAAAGAGGTCGGCAAGCAAGTTGAAGACTGGCGCGGCATGAGCGATTCCGGGCAGCGCTTGACCCTGGCTCGCTTGATTGACACACGACAACTACCTGTTGGTGAATACGAAGTTTCAATTCGAATTAAGGATCGCGTCACTGGTCAATCGCTGGCGCCATCACAGAAATTCAGCGTAGTACAGTAGCACCCGTCGGTTCGAAGTTTAGATTTTCTTTCAGCCGTCGTCTCCCCGGCTCGGCACTTGTCCGTTGGTCCGTTAAGCGACTCTATCTGAAAGGAAATTTGTATGAGTACGTCTGCGCTGCGCCCGATCACAGCAATCGCCCTGCTCTGCCTTCTTTCCGCACTTCCAATCAGAGCTCAACAAGATCAACCCGCACCTGACCAGAAGCCTCGGAAGGTAAGAGAAGAGCTGAGGACTGCTTACAAAAATTGGCTTGAAGACGTCCGCCCTATCCTAACTACAACAGAGATCGACGCATGGTCCAAGCTCAAAACCGACGAGGAACGTGAGCAGTTCATCAAGATCGTCTGGGACTCTCGCGATCCAGATCCCGACACGGAAGAGAACGAATTCAAGGATGAGTTCTATGAACGCATTGCCTACGCGAACGAACACTTCACGTCGGGCAAGCCAGGACGATTAACGGATCGTGGTCGAATCTACATCAAGTGGGGTAAGCCAGATTCAGTTGAGTCGCATCCTGCGGGAGGTCCTTACGATCGCCCCTCTTATGAAGGTGGAGGATCTACCTCGACTTATCCATTTGAAAAGTGGTGGTACAGACATTTGCCAAATGTTGAGAGCGACGTGGAACTTGAGTTTGTCGATCCAACGGGATCGGGTGAGTATCGCCTGGCGCGTAATCCTTATGAGAAAGACGCGCTCGCACTCGTACCAGGAGCTGGTAACACCTTAGCTGAAGACTTAGGACTTGCTAATCGTGCCGACCGAGTCGCCGGGATGAACGGCTTCGGTCAGCAAAATTACATTCGAGCAAAGGATTCACCTTTTGACGTTATGGCGCGCATGGCTGCTATGGAACGAGAACAACCAGCCGAACGCCGTCTCTTTGGCTGGACTTCGATTCCTACTCCGAATGTCGACGATAACCCTTTAGATTTCACCGCTCAGGTCGACTATTTTCGGCAAAGCGACAACCGCGTGCTCGCGCGAATAACGATTCAAATGGAAAACACCGAGCTTTCGTTCGTCAATAGCGGTGGATTGCAAATTGCCCGGTTGAATATCTTGGGGAATGTAACAACTTTAGCGCAACGAAGAGTCAACAAGTTTGAAGATTCGGTAAGCACAACGGCCACTCCGGAAGAGTTAAGTTCGACACGTCAACGCAAGTCCGCATACGCGAAGGTTTTCATACTCGATCCAGGTCGTTACCGTCTCGACGTAATGGTGAGAGACGTTGAGTCTGGCGCGACCGGAATAAGAAGTATAGGGTTTCAAGTACCGACATTCGCCACTGACAAACTCTCCGCCTCAAGCATTGTTCTGGCTGCAAAACTTGAAGATCTAGCCGGAACGGTTGCTGGTGGACCATTTGCCATCGGGACAACCAAAGTTGTGCCCAACATAAGCGGCGTCTACATACGCAACCAGCCAGTGGGGATCTACTTACAGGTCTACAACGCAGCCATTGATCAAACGCTGTTGCGGCCTGCAGTAGATGTCGATTACGTGCTATTGAAAGATGGTAAAGAGATCAGCAAGCAATCAGAAGACTGGCGAGACATCAATGATGCGGGCCAACGTCTAACGCTAGCGCGATTGATTGATACACGAAACCTGAATGCCGGTGAGTATCAAATTCAGGTGAAAATTCACGATCGCATCACCGGAGAGACTTTGACGCCGAGCACAACGTTTCGAGTGGTTCAGTAACTTCACTTAACTGACTCTCTAATAAAGCTCTCGATCTGATTGAGATACTTATCCCCGACACTTCCGAAAACGTTGTGTCCAGCGCCTGGAAAGATTAAGAGTCTTTTCGGTTGGTTTGCGGCTGCGAACAAAGCGTGACCTTCTTTAGTAGGAATGACCGGGTCGGGATCGCCATGACTAATTAATATAGGCACACGGATCTTCGCGACCTTACCAATCGAATCAAAACGATTACGACCGAGGAAATGTAACCAGCGTGGCAACCACGGAATGGCAGTATTGGCGATAGACCTAGCCGAGCTTAAACCCGACTCTAAGATAACAACTCCACATCTTTTTCTTGACGCCAAATCCGCGACTACCGCTGTTCCTAGTGATTGCCCATGGAGCACAAGCCGCTCCGGTTGCACGTGACGTTCATTAACAACATAATTGTAAGCCGCATCGCCGTCCGCATATAAACCGATTTCGTCGACCGGTTTGCCTTCGCTTTCACCATAACCTCGGTAGTCAAACAAGAATACGTCGAAGCCGCGACTCGAGAATTCCTCGCCAACCCAGTTAAGATTGGAAATGTTTCCACCATTTCCGTGAAAGTAAACGATTGTTGCCACCGCTGGTTTGTCCTTGCTGTGGAAATACCAGCCATGCAACCTCAATTGATCCGCAGTAGTAAGCCAGACATCTTCAGCATTTTTAGGTCGAGTTGCGCTGGCTATTCGGGTGGGATGGAAGGTTATCGACCATTCAATCCAACGCAGTCCCCAGAATAGGACCACAGCCAGGAACACCACCGAAATTCCAGCTGCGATCAATCTTTCCCGGTTGAGCGATTTTGGCAGACGCATTTGGTTCTCTTACGGCTTGAACCTGGGAGAAGATTCAACTGTTTGCGGCCGCCTTTCTGCCTCGATCACACTAGATGCTAAGATAAGTTCGAATGAATCCAGCAGTTGAATTACTCGGCTTGACGAAGGAAGAGATCGTCTCGTTTGTCGAAACAATCGGCGAGCCTCCGTACCGCGGACGGCAGATATTCAAGGGTCTGCAACAGCGTCGTCTACTCGATTTCGACGAAATGTCTGACCTGCCGAAAAACCTCAGAAATCGTCTGAAAGAGATTGCCAAGTCGTCGTCACTAACTATCGAGAATCGCTACGTTTCCTCTGATGGCACTCGTCGGTACCTGATGAAGACTCACGACAATTTACCGGTCGAAACAGTCTTCATTCCCGAAGAACGCCGCGACACGATCTGCTTCTCCTCCCAATCAGGCTGTCCTTTGCAGTGCACGTTTTGTCTCACAGCCCAACTCGGTCTTTTACGTTCGCTTAATCCAGCAGAAATTGTTGAGCAGATTATTGTCGCTCTGAACGACGCGTATGGAGTTGGTATGCAACCACCCCGGGGTACGAACCTCGTTGCAATGGGTGCCGGCGAGCCTTTCCTGAATCTGGAGCATCTCTTAAAAGCACTGCGCGTGATGTCGGATAAGGACGGATTATTCATCGTGCCAAATCGAGTTACGGTATCCACTGCCGGCGTTGTGCCAAAAATTCACGAGCTCGCAAAAGTGCCGGATCGCCCGCACCTGGCAATCTCGCTCGCGGCTCCGACGGATGAACTTCGTAACGAGTTAATGCCCATAAACAAGAAATGGCCACTCGATGAGTTATTAGGCGCATGTAAGGAGTTCGAGAAAACATTGAAGCCTGGCGAACGATTCACTTTTGAATATGTAATGCTGGCTGGAGTAAATGATTCGTCGGAACAAGCCCGACAACTTGCAAACTTGCTCAACCGGCATGGTTTGAAAGCAAAAGTGAATCTAATTCCGCACAACCCGGCTGATCCTTTGCCTTATCAACCTTCGACACCGGAAACTGTCGAGGAGTTCAAAAATATTCTCGAATCAAAAGGGATTCACACATATGTTCGACGCCCGCGCGGCCGCGATATTTTTGCAGCTTGCGGGCAACTGGCGGCACGTCATTCAAATCTTGTTGGGGAGTTTGTTAACTAATGCAAAATCGTTCTTATCGGCTTCTGCTGCTAACAATTATTCTTTTCCTTCCGGCAACTATCTATGCGCAATCATCGGCTGACGTAAAAACAAGTGGTCAACTCAATCCAGATAAAGCAAAAAAGGGCAGGCTAATAAAGGCGACGATACTGGTTGAGGTACCCTCAGGTCTTCACCTGCAGTCGAACAAGCCACTCGACAAATTTTTGGTGCCTACAAAATTGGATGTGGAGACTCCCACTGGTATGAAGGCCGGTCCAGTAACTTATCCACGTGCAGTGATCCGGCAATTGAAGTTCTCAAAAACTCCTGTCGCGGTCTTTGAGGGAAAAGTCCTCATACGTTTCAGTGTCACCGTTCCGTCAAATTATTCGGGTGGATCTGGCGACATCAAGGGTAAGCTTCGATTCCAGGCTTGCAACGATGATTCCTGCTTTCCGCCAGTCACACGCGAAGTGAAGATGTGGCTGAATGTTGAGTGAAGGGTTTGGCGGTTTAGACGATTGCTGATTTTTGATTGCTGATTTGGTCCTGGATCCTTGGTCTTGGGTCTTATGTCACTCGGTTGGACGAGGTCGGTACCACCGCGCGGTAGCGGGTGGGCCCAAGCGAAGCCTCGATGGTCAGACTTGGTACTGTGATCCAACTGAGGCATCGGTTGCGCCCACCCGCTACCGCGAGGTGGTACCGACCTTATCCAACCGAGATCACCAACACCTAAAACCAAAGACCAAAGTTCCAGGACCAAAGTCATCTTAGCCTCTGCCGATCACCGCCATCAACCGGCCCACCTTTCCGTTCACACTCTTCTCACGTCGATAAGAGAAAAACAGATCTGTTCGACACATCGTGCAGAGTGGTGCGGTGTGGATTCGATCCATGCGGACGCCAACTGCTGTAAGTTGATCTCGATTTGATTTCAACAAATCGACCAGCGCGTGCCCCTCTCGAGTCGGTGTAAATAATTTGTCACCATCGGAAAACTTGTTTGTAAAAGCTTCGATCACATCGGTACCCACTTCATAGCAGCATGGACCAGCGGAAGCCCCAATAGCTACTCGCAAATCCCCTGGTTTCGCATTGAACTCTGCGCGCAAACGGTCAACCGTGATCGGTCCAATGCCGGCGAGCGTGCCTCGCCATCCAGCATGAACCGCTGCAAACGCCCCGGTCTTTGGATCACCAAACAGAAGCGGAACACAGTCAGCGGTTTTTACTCCAGCAAGCACGCCAGCCGTGCTACTTACGATCGAATCGCAGTAAATGGTGTCGCCACGTTCATTCTCGGCTGGCTTTGCTTCAGCGGCACTGCCGACCACCCGAATATCGGCGCCATGAACCTGCCAGCAGCCAGCTAAGGCCCAGTCGCCAGGAAAAAGCTTGAGAAAGCGGCGGCGATTCTCCAGAATGTTCTCCGCTTTATCGTCGTTGAATCCGGCAAGACTCAGCGCATCGGCCGGCATATCGCTTACGCCACCCATGCGAGTTGAGAAGCCGTTAACAAATCCGTCCTGTTCAAGTGGGGCACAAATGAGGGCGCGAATGCCATCAACCTCGCGCCAGTAAAACCCCGCGTTAGTTAGTTCCTGATCGCTTGTGATTATTTCCATTGGTATAGACATTATCGAAGTTGGGCGTATTCGCGAAGTGCTGCTGCGCACGCCGCGTTTTGTAGAAAGAGTTTACACTGCCGCGGAGCGCGAATACTGCGATAGTCGTGGCGCTGTAGCGGCGCAACATTATGCAGCGCGCTTCGCTGCAAAAGAAGCGGCGCTAAAGGCTTTGCAAACTGGCTGGCGGGGGGGAATTAGCTGGCAGGACGTGGAAGTGTCGGCGCGAGAAAGTGGCGCTCCCTATTTGATCTTCAGGGGCCAGGTGCTCGAGGTATTCCAACAGTTTGGAGCGACCGCAACACACCTTTCTATTTCGCATACGACTGAACATGCAATTGCTCAGGTGGTCTTAGAGAAGTAATTTCAGATTGCAGATTTTAGATTTCAGATTGCTTTCCAATAACAATCTGAAATCTGAAATCTGAAATTATCTAAGGTCGTTGACCAGAGAACGCCGACCTTTTGAATCAACGTCCACCCTGGTATTGCGGTAGTTTTTTAGTTCCATAGAAACAATCGCGGCACGCTGTGCAGGTTTTCTCACCTGGGCCACAACTTTTTCTGTTTCAACTTGAGATTCATCGGCAAACGGACTGCCAGGCGTCGTCGGTACTGCCGAGTGCAAGTAACACTCCATATGTGGTGCGCTGCGCTCAGTCACAGCAATTAACTCCCGTAACGGACACGCCACAGTCGAGATCAATCCGGTTGCTGAATCTATCTCGACAAACTTAATTCCTTCCGGACACTCGAAGTTCATGGCGCCCAGGTCGGGACGCACCTGGAGTGCGGCGTTCATAAATTCGGTCCATGCCGGCAGCGCAGCCTCAGCGCCCGTTAAGCCAAGTTGTTTATTGTCGTCATAGCCGATCCAAACTGCACAAACTAGATTTGGCGAGTAGCCAATAAACCATCCGTCGCGAGACGTGCCGGTCTTGCCCGCTACTGCTGAGCCTTTCACCGCACCACGGGCTTTGCGTGCCGTCCCGTGATCTATGACGGCCGAAAGCGTGTTTGTAATCATGTACGCGGTAGTTGGGGTAATCACGTCCGTTTCATTCAAATTCGAATGCACAGCAGGCGGTTCTCCAACACTCGCGATGGCTCTTGGGTCCACGCGACGACCACCGTTAGCAAAGACTGAATAGGCAGAAGCGAGTTGCAACGGAGTCAATTCTTCGGTTCCCAGCGCTAGCGCGGGATAGCGCTCGGGCTTCGGTAGACCAAACCGGGTCGCAAGATTTGCGATCCGGGCAAGTCCGGTTTGCATAGCGATGTCAACAGTTACGACGTTGAGCGACTTAACCAATCCTGTGCGCAACGTGACTTCACCCATGGAGTAGCCACCACCATAGTTGGCCGGCCTGTAGATCTGCGTGCGGTCATAAACGAATTCGCGCGGCGCATCCATAAAGGTTTGCACCGGTGACATTCCATCTTCCAACGCGGCGGCATAGACAAAAGGTTTGAACGTTGAGCCCGGTTGGCGACGCGCGTCAGTAACTCGATTTAGTTGCGACTCTGCATAATTGCGACCTCCAACCATTGCCAGGATGTTTCCTGTGTGTGGATCAAGCGCTACCAGCGCTGCCTGAGGACGATCACCTTTGTTCGCGACATCGAGCTTGTCGAGTTTTTCCAGCTCGCGTCTTAGCGCGAGTTCCGCGGCCTCCTGCAGTTCGAGATCAATCGTGGTGTAGATTCGCTGACTAAATCCGGAAGTATTAAAGTCTGCTTCAGCACTCCTGTTAACGTAGTCAATAAAATAAGGCGCCAGTGAATTGTCGATATTGTTGGCAGGCGAAACTCTAATCTCTTCAGCGGATGCAGCGCTTGCTGTCTTTGTATCGATCCAACCGTCGCGCTTCATTGCCTCAATTACAGTGTTGCGCCTTTCCTTTGCCAGATCAGCATGACGGAGTGGAGAGTAGCGAGCTGGGCCCTGGATCATTCCTGCAATCGTTGCTGCCTCCGCAAGAGTTAGGTCTTTTAAATCCTTACCAAAATAGATTGTGGCGGCTTCTTTCACTCCGCGCACCGCAACCGCACCGCGCTGACCCAGAAAGACCTCATTGCAATAAAGGCTAAAGATGTCTTCCTTCGAAAGTCGTTGTTCCAGCGCCAGAGATAGCATTGCCTCGGCGTACTTGCGTTGAAAAGTTTTTTCAGGCGAAAGGTAAGTATTTTTGACGAGTTGCTGGGTAATTGTTGATCCCCCCTGGCCTAGCCGCTCGTCACCTGCGTTCCGCAAAAACGCCCGAGTCAATCCCCCAAGATCCACGCCCGAGTGATCAAAGAATCGCCGGTCTTCGATTGACAGAATTGCATGAACGAGATGGAGTGGGATGTCCGCATAATTGAGAATTTCCCGTTTACTGGCCTTTGACGATAAATCGTTCGACAGAATCTCTGGCTCCAACGTAAACGAATCAATCTTGAAGTTGTCGACCTTGATTTCAGCAATTTCGTTGCCGTTAAAACTTAGCGTGACTACTCTCGGCTGCTGCTTGCTTGTACGACTTGGTCGAATAGTGATTTGACCTGGAGTGCTTGAAAAGCTTCCACTCCAAACGTCGCTGGCAGTTGATTCTAGATAGCCCGCTCGACGAAGTACCGTGATCAGTTTCTCTTGCGAAAGTTTCTGTCCGGCCTGCAACACTCGAGGTGCTGCATATAGGCCAGGTCTGCTGGTCAAATAACCATTCGCCAACCTGGCATCCACAATCCGCGAATAGAACTTATAGGAGCGTATCAGCGCATCGCCGCTTAGAACGGTGGTAAGTATGCAGATTCCGAAGATTGTGCGGGCGATTAAGCGTTGGGTTTTAGGGGTTGAGCTTGTAGATAACAGTCCGGTAACTCGAGGCAGGTGGATGGTCCGGTGCGAATCAGGTACCGAGGTAACTTCGATGGGCATTCTTGAACCTTGGCAGACTTCGCCCGCCAGACTTTCGTCCACAGGCAGAGCGAACCGCTGCGCCTCCCAACCCTTCAGTGCATCCCAATATCTTTGTGATTGTTATATACGGCTAATGAAGGAGAGATTCAAGAAAAATGGATGGCATTTGGATGAGTCTTTTTTATTGGTCATTTTCCAATTTCCATGGAAAATAACCAATAAAAACGGAACGATCGTTGAGCTGGATTGATCTAACTTGGAAGCATAAGCCGTCTTGCCGAATCTTTTTTTCTGCGACCGAGGTGATACCACTTTGGCTGATCTGCAATCGCGGCTTCTATTAATGCGACGATTTTTGGCCCACTTTCCGTACCGGCCTCATAGCCCGCCTTAATCAACTCGTCGGCCTTCGAAATTTCGTCCCAACGTATGTGTCCGACTCGCGGCCTAACTACAAAATCCGCGGAGTTGATCTGATGCTGGGAAGCTGTTCGTTGCACCACCATCATCGACTGCAGCACCACGCCGATAACCGAGTTAGAAGAGCCAAGGAATGTTGCGCCTTCCGAATTCACATCGACCGCAATGACAATCTCTGCTCCCAGCGAACGAACCACCGTCGCGGGAATAACTGCGACTAATCCGCCATCAACCAATTGACGTCCCTGGTCGTCAACGACAGGCACGTACCACCCTGGAATCGCACAACTCGCCCGAATCGCAAAAGCAACATCGCCCCGGTCACGCATAACCACGGCGCCACCAGTTTTCAAATCTGTTGCGACCGCAGCGAATGGAATTGGCAATTCTTCGAAGCGCGACTTTGGCAAACGTTGGCGAACAAAATGTTCCAACCGCTCATTGCTTTGAATCCCCAGGCGCGACATTGTTACCCGGCCAATGTCACGCCAACGTAAACCACGACCTAGCGCTTCAATTTCATCAATTGACATTCCGGAAGCCAAAGCACCTCCTACTATTGAGCCAGCGGACGTACCGGCAACGTAATCGACGGGGATTTTGTGCTCCTGAAATGCGCGAACAACACCGACATGGGCCAAGCCGCGTGCGGCACCGCCCGAGAGCGCAATTCCAATGGTAGGACGCATGGGCATCTGGTCTTGAGTCCTCGCTCTAAAGTCTTTGGTCTTAGGTCTTGGCCTTTTGGCTCTTTGGTCTTTGGCTCTTTGGTCTTGGCGCTCTAATTTGGATGAAGTCAGTACCAGCTCGCGGTAGTGGGTGGGCTCTGGAAGATCTCAGATCTCAAATCGAAGATCTCAAAGACTACCAAAGATCAAAGACCTAAGACCTAAGACCAGAGGCCAAAGACCTAACACCTAAGACTTAAGACCCATCAAATCGGATAAAGCATCACAATTTCAGCGCGCTCGCGAGCTACGTCGAGAAAGGCGTCCGTATCAGATTCGATCTTTGCTTCAGTCAAACTCTTTTCAATTTCCGGTCGTGCTTCATCAAGAGTTGGAACAACGCGACCTGGTGACCGTTCGCGCAGCCGTGGCACATAAACATCTCTATAGTAATCAGCAATTTCCTTCTGGCCAATTACAACAAAACTCCGAAAACGGAAATTAAGATACTTCTCCATCTTCAAACGCTGGTCAAGGATTTCTTCCAGTTTCTCACTGGTAAGCCCCACACGTTGCATTCTCTGCTGAAACTCTCCGATCGACGAAAAATTACGAGCAAGCTCATCCCGCGCGTCAGTTATCTCTTTTTGTGTCGGCGCAATCGTTGGAAGTTTCTCTGCCTCCTGAAGAATTAATCGTTGATCTATCAGCAACCGCAAAGCACTGTTCAGATCCGACGACGTCGGATTATCGAGTGGCGTGTTGGGTTGCAGTGCTAGCTGCCAAAGAAGATCGGAATAGGTAATCAGTTCAGTTTTGACCCCGGCGTTTACAGTCGCCACCATCTTATCGACAACTTTCTGTGCCCTGCATTCTCGAGGCATAAACGTGAAAGCCGCGAGAATCGACATGATAAAGATTGATGCTTTTGCTCTTTGTGCCATTCTGTCAGCCGTATCTAGAAGGTCTGCGTAATTCTAAAGTGAATATGTCCTCGATTCAGTCGATACACAGCTGGTGTCCCATCAAACAGAATCCCTCCAGGTCCTCGCTGGGGAATCAAAAACTCAGGTGGATTCAAAAGGTATCCATAGTCAATGGCGAGTGCTCCACCCAACGGTGTTTGAAGCCGGAATCCGAGTCCGACAGTGTGGCTCCAACGCGCTCGCAGGTTGTGAGCGTTAATGGTAGCCAGTATGTCGCCCGGTGGAACAGGAGTTGGATCCGATTTACCAAAGAGATCGCCGACTCGGCGATACACGTTGCCGCCGTCGTAAAATGGAACGACCTGGAGAACGCGTGTTAAAGGAACTCGCGCCTCAAGATTTAGCACCGCGAGAGCATTGCCACCCACCGGAACCGTAAATGGGTTAAGGGATACGACGTTGTTGTCTTGGTCGCGAAAGTCGCCTAGCGGAATTACAACTTCACGAGGCCCTGCTTCTTCGAAGTTAAACCCTCGGAGCGTCGTTGAACCGCCCGAGAAGAATCTCTCACTAATAGGCAATGTCCTGTCGATTTCATCAATCGTGCCATTTCCGTCGCGGTCTCTTGGGTTAAAAAGATTTGCGAGACCAAGGGTCAAATTTCCAGCAAACACCGTATTTCTTAATGCAGTTGATTTGTAATAGCGACGATAAGTTAGCTGAAACCGGTTGAACGAAATGTTGCCACCTAGCTCCCGCAAAGCGAGCGCGTAATCGATGCTGAGAAAATCTCCTCGAGTCGCATCTACCTGGTTGTACCTGCAAACTTCACCCGGCGCTCCAGCTTGTTCATCCCCACTCGCGCTACGCTGCAAATTCAGCAAGCCTCTTTCGCAACGCTCTCTTGTATCGCGAACTAACGACACTCCAAAACGAGACAAACGAACCTTGCGATCTGGTTGGAGGATTGGCCTGACTACCAAACTTTCTAAATTGAACAGTCGAACGTCTTCGTAGCTGTAACGGGCAAAAACGATCGTCCGGGATTTTTCGTCTATGACTCGTTGGGTTTCTAAAGCGGCGGTGAAACGATTAATCGTCGGTTCGTTGACTCTGACACCAAAAATATTGATTGGATTTCCATCCTCATCGAGGCGTTGGACAATCCCCATCGTCCCGCGATCAATTGCTGAACGGAAAAAACGAGTGATCGTCGAGTCACGCTGATACTCAACTGATGCAGCCAAAGGCAGGAATTGCGTTTTGTTGTAACGAGCAAAGCGAGGGTCAAGATATTCAAAGCGGACCAACTGCTGACGGCCACTAGCACGAATGCGCATCGCGCCCTGTCGCAAGCGATTCATCAAATTGACATTGCTGATTTCAAACAGGCCCAGGGCCCCGGCATCAGTTGAGTAACCACCGCCGTAGTCCATCACGTACGGCTTCTTTTCTTCGACGTCGATAATTACATCGCGACGCTTGTAACCCGAGCT
>JBKPQV010000764.1:0-14429 GCA_046734235.1 Acidobacteriota bacterium | reverse complement strand
ATGCAGACCTCGAGACTTTAGTTGCTCGTTCACGTTCGAGCGTTCGTTCGAATAATACTGGTGACCTGACGAACTCGTCAATCGGGTAGGGCTGCGAATCTCAGATCTCAGATTTGAAATTTCACAGGTTCGATTTCAGTGCATTTACTGTGAGATCTCGAAATTTGCGATCTGAGATTCTGCTTTTGCCACCCTTAAAAATCCCTTGGAACGAGCTTCTATCTGTTAAAAGGTCCCTTCACATCGGAATCGTTCAGTTCACAGGGGACAGTCGCCATGGAATAAGACCTATAAGACCAATGGGACCCCTCTTCATTATTGGTCGAATAGGTCTTATAGGTCCCATTTCTTGAGACAGCCATCAGCAATCGACAATCAGCAATGACTTGACAGTCCAGCCTGAGGGCGCGTAGGGTTTCAAGCCCCGAGCATAAGCCAGATGTTAGTGCAGAGCTCCGGTTCTCCCAGTGGGGAGGCGAATCTGTTCTGGTGAATGGCGCGGTCTTCAAAACCGTTAGTGAGACCGTGAGAGCGGGCTCAGGTAGGTTCGATTCCTACACGCCTCCGCCAAGTTTCGGAAGCTGGTTCGGGCAGCATTTTGATCTTTGTATTTGCTAAATATCGCTCGCAAAAGCGAAACTCAAAAGGATTCCTCACATGATTAGAGATTGGGTTGAGCTGAATATGACACCGGGCATCGGTCCTCGCGCCGCTGCCAAATTACTGGAACGCTTTGGATCCGCCGAAGCCGTTTACAGTGCGACACGTGCCGAGCTGGAACAGTTAAAACTGGTTCCTGAAGCAGTCGACAGCATTATCGCTCGTGACTTAAGGCCGCGAGCCGATGCTGAGATTGCAATGGTCAGGAAACTCGGCGGCGACATCCTCTTGCTGGACGACGGGGTTTATCCCTCTTCCTTACGTGAGATCTACGACCCGCCTATTGTTCTCTATGTAAAAGGCGCGTGGTCTGAATGCCTGGATCAGCCATGCGTTGGTGTCGTTGGATCGCGTAAGTGTTCAACTTACGGCCAGAATTCGGCATTGATGTTGTCACGCGACCTGGCTCAACGCGGGGTGACAGTGATTTCAGGATTTGCGAGGGGTATCGACGCCGCCGCTCATCGAGGAGCATTGGAAACCGGAGGTCGCACGGTTGCCGTATTGGGGACAGGCATCGATGAGGTTTACCCTCGCGATCATAAGCGACTGGCGAAGGAGATTCTGGACGCAGGCGGGGCTCTGGTTACCCAGTTTCCGCTAGGTACTCCACCGGTGTCGGAAAACTTTCCGTATCGGAATCGCATCATTAGCGGTCTGAGTTTGGGAGTTCTGGTAGTGGAAGCGTCGGAAAACTCGGGATCTTTGATAACAGCACGGTTGGCCATGGAACAGAATCGGGAAGTTTTCGCTGTCCCCGGAAACATTACTTCTCGAAACTCGTTTGGTACCAACTATTTGATTAAAGGCGCGGGAGCAAAATTGGTTCAGCAATGGCAAGACATTGCTACTGAATTACCGCCGCAAATCGCGGCAAAGCTATTGCCGCCCCCTTTTGGTGAAAAGAAAACGAAGTCGCTTCCTGATAAGCTGTCGTTCGTGCCGGAAGGGTTGTCCCGAATTGAGACATCGGTTTTCAAGTTGTTAACTCCCGACGCCCCCATGCACGTCGATTTGTTGGTTAGCATGAGCCGGCTGGGAATTTCAGACTTGAATGCAGCTTTATTGTCGTTAGAGATGAGAGAGTTGATAAGGGCTTTACCAGGACGGTGTTTTGTTAGAAGGCTGTAAGCTCGGCGGAATCGAGCGAAGGCCGAATGCGGAAATAATGTAATGGCGAAAAATCTAGTTATCGTCGAATCGCCGGCTAAGGCGAAGACAATTAATAAGTATCTGGGAAAGGACTATCTTGTTAAGGCCTCGATTGGCCATATCAAGGATCTTCCTTCCAAAGGGCTCGGTGTCGACGTCGAGCACAATTTTGAGCCTACCTATGAACTGATTCCCGATTCAAAGAAACGTAATAACAAGAAGATCGTTGCCGAGCTCAAAAAAGCTGCGAAAGAGGCAGAAGCGATCTATCTGGCTGCTGACCCGGACCGCGAAGGCGAGGCAATATGCCAGCATCTTGCTGAAGAGATTGTGCCGAAGAAACCGGCGAAGCCTGCGTTTCGCGTGATGTTCAATGAAATCACGAAGCGCGCTGTTAATGAGGCATTTGAGCACCCACGCAAGATCGATGAAAACCTTGTAGACGCACAACAAGCGCGACGCGTGCTTGACCGGCTCGTTGGTTACAAAGTTTCACCTCTACTCTGCCGGACGATTGGTGGCCGCTTAAGTGCAGGCCGTGTTCAATCAGTTGCACTGCGGATGGTAGTTGAGCGTGAACGAGAGATCGAACAATTTACCAAAACTGAATATTGGACCATCGGCGCCAACCTCGGTGCGAAACTACCGCCGCCATTTGATTCACGTCTTTACCGAATCGACGAACAAACAGTTAAGACAAGCGGGTTTGATCAGGACTTAAAAAAGAACGAAGTCGTAATCAAAGATCAACCGAACGCTGCCGGCATTGTTGCCGAAGCTAAGGAACAAAGCTTCGTTGTAAGCGATGTCACCACCAAAGAACGGAAACGAAATCCGGTTCCACCATTCATCACTTCGAAGCTTCAGCAGGAAGCATCGCGAAAATTAGGGTTTCCAGTTAAACGCACGATGATGATCGCGCAGAAGCTTTATGAAGGAATTGAACTCGGTGACGAGGGTTCTGTCGGTTTGATCACTTACATGCGTACCGACTCGACGCGTGTCTCTGAAGCAGCATTAGGCGAGGTCCGCGACTTCATTGGTAAGCAGTATGGCGAACAGTACCTGCCGGCCAAGGCTGTTCACTATCGTTCCAAGAAGGACGCGCAAGATGCTCACGAAGCAATCAGACCTACCGAAGTTGTCCGTACTCCTGACTCGCTGGCGAATTATTTAAAGCCCGAAGAACTGAAATTGTATCGCTTGATCTGGCAACGATTCGTCGCATCCCAAATGACGTCAGCAATTTTTGATCAGACGACGATTGACATCCAGGCTGGACGTTTCATCTTCCGCGCTACGGGATCAGTCCAAAAATTTGATGGGTTTCTCAAGGTGTATCAGGAAGGACGTGACGAGAAGGCGGAAGACGATGACGATGCCGAACTCCGTCTGCCTTTAGTAGAAAAAGGTGAGACGCTAAAACTCAACTCGATCACGCCAGAGCAACATTTCACTGAGCCACCGCCTCGTTACACAGAAGCGACACTGGTTAAGGCTTTGGAAGAGAAGGGAATCGGAAGACCTTCGACGTATGCCGCAATCATGTCGACGATCCAGGATCGCGAGTACGTTGAAAAACTGCAGGGACGGTTCCATCCGACGGCGCTAGGCAAGACAGTAAACGATCTGCTGATCGATGGCGGATTCGACGATCTTTTCAATGAAAGTTACACCGCCCGAATGGAAGGCGAGTTGGACGAAATTGAAGAAGGAAAGATCGAATGGACCAAAGCGCTACGCGATTTTTACGATAAGTTCTCACGCGATCTTGATTCATTCACGAAATACACAAAGCAAGTCAAAGAAACTGAAGTACCCACTGACGAAGTTTGTCTGAAGTGCAACACACCCGGAATGGTGAAGAAGTGGGGACGATTTGGTCCTTACCTTAAGTGTTTGAATTGCGAGGCGACGCGTGATGCAGAGCCGCCTGCCGGTTCGGATGGCGCGGCAAATTCCACGGAAACAACTACGGCTGCCGAAGAGGCAGAACCCGAGGCTTGTGAGCTTTGCGGTAAACCGATGCAGATGAAGCGGGGTCGCTTTGGACCATTCCTTGGCTGCACTGGTTATCCAGAGTGTCGCAACATTCGCAAGATCAGCAAGAGTGGTGCGGCAGCACCTGCGCCTATTCCCCTGGATGAGAAATGTCCGGTTGATGGTGCACAACTGGTGAAACGGTTTGGACGTTTTGGTGAGTTCATTTCCTGCTCGAACTATCCCAAGTGCAAATACATTAAGCAGGAGACAGTAGGCGTTTCGTGCTCGCGTCCGGGTTGCAAAGGCGAGATTGTCGTCAAGAAATCAAAACGCGGTAAGGCATTTTACGGGTGCTCAGAGTATCCAAAATGTAACGTCGTTTACTGGGATAAGCCGGTCCTGGAAACGTGTCCGCAATGTAGTGCACCCTTCCTCCTGGAAAAGACCACAAAGAAGGCAGGCACTTTCCGCTACTGCGCCAATGAAGATTGTGGTTACCGTTCGGACGAAGCTCCCGAAGTTATGGCGAAACCAAAGCCCGACCTTCGGGACCAGGCGCGTTAGGCAAAAGTTTCAGATCATCGGACGATAGGAATAGGACGATAGGAATAGGACCTATAGGTCAGATAGGTCCTATTGCTATCCTTCCTATCCCTCGTCCACTTGTAATTGAGCCCTCACCGGGTGCAGTATAGTCAGTCCTATCCATTCCATTGGATTTTTATCCAAGGCCAAGCATAACTTGAGGAGAACTACCATGCTTCTACGGCGTTTTTCAGCAGTAGTACTGCTATTTATCTTCGTGGTGTCGCCAGCAACTTTGTTTGCCCAAACACCAGCCGGACAGCAGCCCGGTCAACAGGGAACTGCAAAGGATCCGAACGATCCGATCGAAAAAATTAAGGATGAAGGAATGAACCGCTCCCAGGTAATGCAGACTTTGGGTTACCTGAGCGATGTCATCGGGCCACGTCTTACCGCGTCTCCAAACATGAAGCGCGCGAACGAATGGACTCGCGATCAATTGACGAAGTGGGGATTGCAAAATGGTCATTTGGAAGCTTGGGGACCGTTTGGTCGCGGTTGGAGTCTCAAACGATTTTCGGCGCAGGTGGTTGAACCGCAGGCGATTCCCTTAATTGCTTATCCAAAAGCGTGGTCTCCTGGTTTATCTGAGCCTGTTACCGCTGAGGTTGTTTACGTGGATGCAAAAACCGAAGCCGATTTGGAAAAGTACAAAGGCAAGCTCAATGGTCGGATTGTATTGAATGGAGCTACCCGAGAAGTGCCGGCCCACTTCGATTCTCAGGGCAAACGCATGGATGAAAAAGCGCTCCTTGCTTTGGCAGACGCACCTGAACCACGTGGTGGTGGTAATCGCGGAAACTTCGGGAACAACCCTACATTCCGAACTGCGCTGCAATTAGCTAACGCGAAGCTGCGATTCTATCAACAAGAAGGCGCGGCACTTTTGATCGATCCCAGTCGCGGTGATGGCGGAACAATCTTTGTGCAATCCGCATCTGTTCCTCAGCCGCCTTCGGATCCTAACGTAACTACATCAAACCGTGGGATTCCGGCGTACGACAAGAACGCGCCGAAAATAACACCCCAGTTAGTCCTCTCTATCGAACAGTACAACCGCATCGTTCGGATGCTTCAAGCTGGTGAAGCCGTGAAGATGTCGGTGGATCTTTCAGTCGCTTTCCATGACACCGATCTAATGGGCTACAACACGGTCGCAGAAATCCCGGGGACAGATCTAAAAGACGAGATCGTGATGCTTGGCGGTCATATGGATTCATGGCATTCAGGAACTGGCGCCACGGATAACGGTGCTGGTGTTTCTGTAGCTATGGAAGCAGTCAGAATTATTCAAGCACTTGGATTAAAACCACGACGTACGATTCGCATTGCTCTTTGGAGTGGAGAAGAGGAAGGACTACTTGGTTCACGTGCCTACGTTACTGAACATTTCGGCAGTATGCAGGCCGCGCCTGCATCCACAGTCTCCGGAAGTGGCAGCGGAAACGGCACGGGTATGGGAAGTGGAAATGGCGCTGGTAACGGCAATGGACCACAAGGGCAACCAACGGCACCTCAGGTTCTGGTTAAGAAACCCGAGTGGGAAAAACTAAGTGGCTATTTCAATCTCGATAACGGCACTGGAAGAATTCGTGGTGTGTATCTTCAGGGCAATGAAATGATTCGTCCGTTGTTCAGGCAATGGTTGGCCCCGTTCAAAGACATGGGAGCAACCACCCTCTCGATTTCAAATACAGGTGGCACAGACCATCTTTCATTTGATGGAGTAGGTTTGCCAGGGTTCCAGTTTATCCAGGATGAGATCGAATACGACACAAGAACACATCACTCGAATCAGGATGTGTTTGATCGTATTCAGGCCGATGACATGAAGCAGGCAGCGACGATCATGGCAGCGTTTGTTTATAATACTGCGATGCGTGATGAAAAGTTGCCGCGCAAGCCGGCTTCGAGTGCTAGATAGAAAGATCAATAGGACGAACAGGGAATAGGACCTACGAGACCAAATGACCTACTAAAATCGGTCGTATCGGTCTTTTAGGTCCTGTTCCTATTCGTTCTATTTTTATTTGTTGGTCCAACCTTTTGCAGGGAACACAATCAAAACTATCCTTTTCTGAGCTGCTGCCAATACAAGCCCAAAACCCTATGATCCATCGGCTCACGAAGTTACGTTTCAACTTAAGCTTAAGATCCTAATTTGACCGGGTTTGAGTCATTTTCTGGCCACAGAAAAGTGAAACTTGAATACCCAAATTTCATTGACAGACTCCGGGAAATCGTCTATTTAAGTGCCTCGTTTTTTCCAGCCGTTCCTCGAAACTCGTATTCCTGAGAGTTTCACGGCTGAATTTCAATCTCATGCGCAGGTTCCCACTAAGCTTTGCTTGATTTTAGTCAACACCCCCGAAGCCCAATGGCGAAGCAGACAATTGAAATCCATCTACCAACACTGTTCGATTATGAGGTCAGCCCTTCACCTGCACTACACCGAACCTGGAGTCGGAAGCGTTGCACCTCCCAAAGTAAGTTCGATCTTTAAGGAGAGAGAAAAAATGTTCAAGTTTACCCTCAAAGTTCTCACATTAGTGATTTGTGCTTCCGCATTTGCTTCGATTGCTCAGGCTCAAGCAACACGTACATGGGTTTCAGGTGTCGGAGACGATCTAAATCCGTGCAGCCGTACCGCCCCCTGTAAGACTTTCGCCGGAGCGATCTCCAAGACCGCTAAAGATGGTGAAATCAGCGTGCTCGACCCGGGCGGCTATGGTGCCGTGACGATCACAAAGTCGATTTACATTAACGGTACCCACGGCGCGGGCTACGGATCGATCATTAATTCCCTTGTTAATGGCGTGATCATTAACATCACTGATGTGAATGATGTCCGTAAAGCTGTCAGGCTAAGAGCACTCGACATTAATGGTGCCTCAACTGGAATTAATGGCGTTAGCATCCTCGCAGCTAATAACGTATGGATTGAAGACTCGGTTATTGATGGAAACACCGGCGATGGCACTAACTCCGGTATGGGAATCAGAGTAGCAACGGCTGGGAGTGTTAACCTGAATGTCAGCGATACAATGATCCATAAAAACATTACAGGTATCAGAGTTAGCTCCACGGCTGGCTTTGCCGTAGCAAACATACGCAACTGCAACATTGAAGGAAACGGGACTGCGGTCCAGGCTGCCAGCAACAATAGCTTTGTCACTGTTGCGGAAAGCCGCATTTCCAACAATAACACCCACGGCCTATTCGCGAGTGCGTCTGGCTCTCAGATGACCGTTAGCGAGTGCGTAATTGCGAACAACGCTGATGGAATAAACGCGGGGGCTGGATCAGTTGTGAGGGCCTTAAGTAATAAGATCCTCTACAACACCACTGGCTTTGCAGGAACAACTGCTGCGATTCAAACGGATGGTCAGAACAGGAACGCTGGCAACACTACACCGGGGGCACCTGGAGGTGGCACGGTGACGATCCATTAAGACCGCTTTTCTTTAGGGCAGAATGAAAATCCCCGCATGCCTCTCGGGCCTGCGGGGATTTTTCTCCCTCAGATATCTCGAGGCTTAGCCCTGACCTCGATCGAGGGTGGGCTGGTAACCCGAAGAAACTTCCGGCTTTGATTTAATGGTTGCTGATGAAGATCCGGATTTGGCGGTATTCGGCAAATGATCCCCAAGAAAGTTCTTTAGGGAAGTCATCAACGCCGGCAATATGACTTGTTTTACGGTTTTCCCAAGTTCCTGTAACACGGCATCGCCAACATTTCCCACCTCATCCTTAACTCTGCCGAAGGCTGGCGTGTGAGTGAGTTTTTGCAGGAAGCCGGGCCCTTCGTGACCGTTGCCATTATCTTCTAAAGGAGCCGCGGTGGACCTTGACGGACTTCTGACAACTGGTTGTCCAGCAAGTTGACCTTCGGAAGCGTAGAAGTCCAGCACTTCCTCATCGCTCCCATCGCCCTTTACGGTAGCTGCTATTCCGTAGCCTAGCAGAAAGCCAACACCCGCAGCACCAAGACTCCAAGCGATCGGTCGTCGCTTATACTGCTCTCGCCAGTCGAGAGTCTCCTTAACGGCTTGCACCTGGTTTGCCACCGTTTCCTTAATTTCAGTTACGGTATTTGAGATTGAATCACGAGCCTGATCCATTCTGCGCTGAAGCTCCTCTTTCGAAGTTTCTTGCGTCGAGTGTTCCTGGGTCCGAGCCAATCCTAAAGTTCGCTCTTCAGCCATTCTTTGTCCTTTCTCAGTTCAGCAACTGTCCTTCTCGGAACCAGCTCTTGCTTTGCTAACCGGCTTCTAATGGCGGCAACCACGATCGCTCCGACAATCAGGTAGAACACTCCAGTCACAACGAATCCCAGCGCGTAACTAGCTGGCTGACTAAACTGTGCATTAGAGAATAGAGTCGAGACGCCAAATGCTGCAGCTACATTCAGTAGCCCGAAACCAATGACGCTAATAACTGCCCCCAACACCATCGTTACAGCGCTACGCGCGAAAGTACTGATCTCTTCCTTGATTTCGACCTTGAATAGTGCAAGCTGAGAATTCCACAGCTGCACTACGTCGTCGCCGAGTCTGCTGAACAACGTCGGAAGTTGCTCAATCTCACCTTTACCGTTGGTTGCGTCGGTTCTCACCAAACTTGTCTTGGTTGCCGCCATATCGTTACCCCCTAGTTCGGAAAACTACTGTTTACTTACGACCGCGGATAATTAATCCGAGCAAAAGGCCAGCAGCGGCAGAAATTAGTAACGCTTGACCAGGGTTTTTGCGTGCGTAGTCTTTGGCGTTTTCGGCTAGTTCGCCTATATCAGCGTTTTGCAAATCCTTAATCTTTTCGCCGACCACTGAAACCTTGTCGCTGACATAGTCTTTTGCTTGGGTCGCGACTTCAGAAATTTTTTGTCCGTAGTCGTGAGCTGTTTGCGACAAAGCGGTATCCGTTCCCGTTCCCGTTCCCGTTCCGGTCACGCCTTCATTGAAACTTCCGTTATCTGGCATTTCGAAATCTCCTCTTCTCGATGTAGAACTCTTTCAAATGGTGAGCAATCGATGTGCCGACGTCTGCAAAACCAAACTTTGTGGGAAAACCTCGATTACTCATGGATGTCCTAACGCATAATTGCCCACTCTTGTTGTGAAAAAATACAAGCAACGGGTCAGACTAGATCGCTATTGGTACAACACTTTCACGATGAATTTCTTGCGTTGGCCTTTTGTTCCAAGATGAAACTATTGTCCGCTTGACAGCGTACTTAGCCGGATGGTAAGTAAGTACTTACTTCACGGAAGGGATAAGTCCAACAAAACATCTTGAGTAAGCAGATAATTAACGAAAATCACTACTTATCAGGCGCGGGGGCGCGGATGGCAGGCGAAGAGCGACGCCACCAGATTTTGGCGGTCGCTGTTCGCCTGTTCTCAGAACGCGGCTTCCGCGGCACCACAACCAAGGAAATAGCCCACGCCGCTGGCGTCTCCGAGGCAATGGTCTTTCGCCACTTTGCCACAAAACAGGAACTCTACGCAGCCATCCTCGATCACAAGGCCTGTTCCGCAGACGGAAAGTTTGAGCCGACAGAAATCGCGGCTGATGCCATCCGGAGAAAAGACGATCGCGGGGTATTCGAGGGATTGGCGCTGGCCGCGTTGCAACATCATCAGGATGACCCGGATTTTCAGCGTCTCCTTTTGCACTCGGCGCTCGAAAAACACGAACTAGCTCAAATGTTCTTCGATCGTTTTGTGCTCCAGGTCTACGAGTTCCTGGGTAGTTACATACGGCAACGTCAACGCGAGGGATTTTTCGTTGAAATGGATCCGGCAATCGTTGTTCGTTCATTCATCGGAATGGTCATGCACCATTCACTGAACAACAATTTGTGGGATCCCAAACAACGGCTGCTGAAAATTTCTAATGAAAGCGCCGCGAAGCACTTCACCAATGTTCTGCTGCACGGAATTACTGCGCCGCCAGTGTCGAAAACGACAAATCGACGCGTCGTTCAAACGAATGGTGCAAAGAACAATAGCCCAAGGAAATAGATAAATGCGATTTTCAGGAAGACTCAAGCTAGTGCTTGCACTAGGTGCTCTGCTCGCACTCGCGCTTTTGGCAGCTTCATGTGGGGGCTCCAAAGCCAACGTGCGGAAGGAAGAGACGACTGCGACAGCTAAGATTGTAGAAGTCACAACAGCAGCCGCTATCAAGAGAGAGTTGCCACAGTTCTTTGAAGCCAGCGGAAGTCTGGCTGGTGATGAGCAAACTGACGTTGCGCCTCAAACTTCAGGAAAAGTTGTCGAAGTCGGAGTCGATATTGGATCAGCTGTGAAGCGTGGTCAGATTCTTGTGAAGTTAGATGATGCCGAACTGAAGTTACGCGTAAATCAGTCGCTGACCCAGGTTGAACAGGCTAAGGCGGCAGTGCATCAAGCTGAAGAAAAGATCGGATTGCGCTCTGGCCAAACGTTTGATCCCAATCGAGTCGCTGAGGTGGCAGCGGCGAAGGTTGCGCTTGATCTTGCTGAGAAGAATTTGAAGCGGGCTGAAAAGTTGATCGAATCGGGTGACGTTTCGCGCTCGTTCTACGATCAACAACGCGCACAACGTGATCAAATGAAAGAGCAATTCGATGCTGCGTTGGCCCAGGCGCGTCAGAATTACGCAGCAGTCGAGGTTGCACGCTCTAACGTAGCGAACGCAGAAGCCCAGTTGGCTCTGGCTCGTAAGAACCTCTCTTATGCGGTTATTACATGTCCGATTGATGGCTACGTTACTGAACGAACTGCCGATCTCGGCGAATACGTTTCACCAACTCAAAAGGTGGCGACAGTTGTACGCATTAATCCATTGCGCATTCGTATCGATGTTCCTGAGCAAGCAATTCCTGAAGTCACTGTAGGCCAATCAGTTTCAGCCGCTACGAGCGCATGGCCGGACAAAAACTTTAGCGGACGAGTGGCCCGGATTGCGCCCAATGTTACCGCCAACTCACGCACATTTACCGTTGAGGCAGAAATTGAAAATTCAAATGGCCTTCTGAAGCCGGGTCAATTTGCGACCGTGCGTATCTTGCAACCGAGGCCTGTAGCGGCCGTCCTTGTTCCAGCAAAGGCAGTCGTTACTGATGCTGGAGTTAGTCGCGTTTATGTAATTAAGGATGGACACGCCGAACAGCGAATTGTTCAGTTAGGACAAACGGAAGGTGACCTGGTCCAGGTTAAGAACGGTGTTGCGACAGATGAAAAAGTTGCCACCAGTAATCTTGAGCAACTTGGAGATGGAATTCCGGTAAAGGGATAACCATGCAAAAACTAGCAGAGATATGCGTTCGTCGCCCGGTTTTTGCGACGATGTTAATTCTGAGTTTGACCGTCGTCGGCATGTTTTCCTACAAGTCGCTCGGCGTCGACCTTTTTCCCAAGATCGATCTTCCCACCATTACCGTGACGGTGGTGAATCGCGGCGCATCCCCACAAGAGATCGAAACAGAAATCACCGATAAGGTTGAAGGCGCGGTTAATACTGTCGCTGGTATTGATGAATTACGCTCGACTTCAGTCGAGGGAGTTTCGCAAGTCTTCATAACTTTTCTTCTCGAGAAGAATCCAGATATCGCCGCCCAGGAAATACGGAATAAGATCGACCTGATCGTCAACGATCTTCCGGTTACTGCCGAACAACCAATCGTTCAGAAACTCGATACTGACGCTGCTCCCGTTGTAAGAATTGCTGTTTCCGCACCTCGTTCGCTTCGAGAAGTAACTGACATTGCCGACAAGAAGATCAAGCAGCAGATTGAGTCAATCAACGGGGTTGGTGACGTACAGATCATTGGCGGTCGCACTCGAGAGATCGAGATTTGGGTAGATCCAGACAAGCTACGCGCTTTTAACGTCACCGTTGCGCAAGTCGCTGACGCAGTAAAAGCTCAAAACATGGAATTGCCGGGTGGCCGCGTTGAGGAAGGCACTCGTGAGCTCACGGTTCGAACCATGGGCCGGATTGTGGAGCCTGCGCAATTCAATGACTTGATCGTAGCGAATCGAGGGACTTATTCGGTCAAACTCAGTGACGTCGGGTATGCGGAAGACGGTGCCGAAGAGCCCAGGACCGAAGCACGGTTGAACGGACTGCCTGCTGTGACGTTGGTGGTCTCGAAACAGTCGGGACAAAACACCGTCGCAATAGCAGATGCTGTTAAAGAAAAATTGAAAGAGATCACTCCCCTGCTGCCGCCAGGATTCAAGACCGAAGTTGTTGGTGATCAATCAATCTTCATCAAGGCTTCAATTGAGGCAATTCAAACTCACTTGATTGAAGGGAGCATACTTGCTGCCATCGTCGTCTTTATTTTCCTATGGAGTTTTCGATCGACTGTAATTGCTGGCCTGGCGATCCCGACTTCGTTGGTTGCGACGTTTGGATTGATGGCGGCGATGGGCTTCACACTCAATCAAATTACGATGTTGGCTCTGACGCTGATGGTCGGAATCGTTATCGACGACGCCATAGTTGTGTTGGAAAACATATTCCGCTTCATTGAGGAGAAAGGTGTTGCTCCATTTCAAGCGGCGATAGACGGTACCAAAGAGATTGGCCTGGCAGTGATGGCAACGACCCTCTCGCTGCTGGCAGTGTTTCTGCCGGTAGGTTTCATGGGTGGCATTGTCGGCAGGTTCATGTCGTCTTTCGGACTAACGTCATCGTTCGCTATTGCTGTTTCTTTGTTGGTCTCGTTCACGTTGACACCCATGCTGGCGGCGCGATTGATCAAGCGGAGCGACGATGACAGGGAGCGACCTTTTGAGAAACACACCGAACCAGCCGACCATGGATCAAAGGAGTCGAGATTTTACCGGCCGATTGATCGTACTTATACAAAACTTCTGACCTGGTCTATGGCTCACCGGTGGGCCATTGTGGTGGCTTGCTTGCTGGTTATTCTCAGTATCGTTCCCTTGTTCATGTTCGTTGGTAAGAATTTTCTGCCAGTAGACGATCAGGCGCAGTTTGAGATTACAGTGCGGGCACCGGAAGGCTCTTCGCTTCCGTCAACGTCAACGCTGGCGGAACGTATTGCAGTCGATTTACGAAAACTGCCGGGCGTAACCGACACGTTGACCACGATCGGTGGTGGTCAACAGGAGCAAGTCAATGTGGCTTCGATCTACGTCAAGTTAACTCCCATTGAAGAAAGAAAAGCATCGCAGCAGGAGCTGATGACGCGCTCGCGTTCAGAGGTGTTGTCCAACTACATCAAGCAGTATCAGGGGCAGCTTCGCACCAGTGTTCAACAAGTTGCAGCTATTTCGGGTGGTGGTTTCCGCAACGCGGACATCCAGTACGTAATTGGTGGTCCTGATCTCGCAAAACTAACTGAGTACTCCGACGCGCTGTTGGCGAAGATGAAAACCATTCCCGATGTGGTTGACGTCGACTCGACGTTAATTAACGGTAAGCCTGAAGTACGTATTGTGATTGATAGGGCAAAGGCCGCTGATCTTGGAGTTCGAGTTGGGGATATCGCGCAAGCAGTCAACACACTCGTTGCTGGTCAGAAGGTCTCTACTTTCAATGCGGGCACAGACCAGTACGACGTGCTAGTCCGGGCGACTGGCGAATATCGCACCAGCGTTGAGGGACTCGAAAAGATGATTGTTTCGTCTTCAAAGATTGGTTGGGTGCCGCTGAATAACGTGGTCCACTTCGAGCAGGGAACAGGTCCTTCTGCAATCGATCGTTTGAACCGGAAGCGGCAAGTTACGTTGTTGGCGAACGTCAAGCCTGGAGGTTCACAAGCTGCAGTAATCCAGAAGATGAACGAATTTGCCAAGGAGATAAATTTTGATCCGGCTTACAGCACAGGACTCGCGGGCAGATCAAAAGAATTAGGACGGGCTGGCTACTACTTCATGCTGGCGTTCGTACTTTCGTTCATCTTTATGTACATGGTGCTCGCCGCACAGTTTGAATCTTTTATTCACCCAATCACGATTCTGTTGACACTTCCATTGGCAATTCCCTTTGGCATTGTGTCGCTTTTGATGACAGGCCAAACGGTCAACATC
>JBKPQV010000763.1:0-4562 GCA_046734235.1 Acidobacteriota bacterium | reverse complement strand
CCGCCAATAAAAAAGAAAAAAGTGACGGATCCCAGATACAACAGAGCAATACGCTTGTGATCCCTGGTCAATAACCACGACTTCAAGCCGTACTGCGCATTGATGTAGTTGACCTTGGATGGTTTTGGTAAATCGAATGCTTCGAATTCTTTCATAACATCACACGCTTATTACTGCTTCCGACAACAACTACTACCTGCTTGAGGCTGGTGACGGTTGCGAGGCCGGTCGCGCCGCTGCCGGACTTGCAGCAGCAGCCGGCTGCGCCCCTGGCGCTTGCATCGACTTGATGAAAGCAAGCAACTGCACCAATTGATCTTCACTGATCTGTCCCTGGAAAGTTGGCATTATCGGACCAAACCCATCGACCAGCTTCGCCTGCGGATTCATGATCGACTCACGAATGTACGCTTCGTCTGCGCGGATACTCTGGCCGCCTGTTAATGTGGTTTGCTTGCCAAATAAACCTGCCAGCGTTGGCCCACGACCTCCTTCACCGCTAGCGCCGTGACACGAAACACAACCAAGTGTTTGATACAGCTGTCCACCAGCTGCAGCAGGGGTCGTGCTAGCCACGTTGCCACTTAACCAGTTATCAAACTCTCGCGGCTCCATCACGACAACTGATCCGATCATCCCCGAGTGGTTCATACCGCAGTACTCGGCACAAAAGAGGTGGAAGGTTCCGGTCTTGGTTGCTTCGAACCATTGAGTTGTGTACCGGCCAGGCACAACATCCGCCTTCATACGGAAGGCAGGCACAAAAAAATCGTGAATCACGTCTTCCGTAGTCATGATCAGTTTGATCTTTTTGCCTACGGGCACATGGAGCTCGTTGATTTCGCGTTGTCCGGTTGAGTGCTGAATCTTCCACATCCACTGTTTGCCGACAACGTAAACTTCCATCGCGTTTTGTGGTGGCGCGTACTGCTCAAAATAAACTTTGGCCGACCAGCCAAAGATAGTCATTGCAATAAGAAAGGGAATAACACTCCAAAGCGTTTCCAGCTTGTGTGAACCGGCAATCGGACGCGGAATCTCGTACGGACTACGACGTCGATAACGAAGAACAAAGAAAATGAGTACGGCCGAAATCAGTAAAGAAAAAAACAGCGTTATCCCCGAAAGATAAAAGTAGACAGCATCAACTTTCCACGAAAAGGTGGAAGCACTGTCTGGCACAAATGGAACCCACGACTGCATTAACTAGCGGCGCCTCCGGTCTTTAGTTTCAAACTGGCGGGATTGCGCCTGCGTAACAAAATCAATAACGATACGATCGCTAACATTGTGATCACGCCACCAACCCGAACCATATTCATCACCACTGCGCCATACCTGCCTGTAGCTGGATCGTAGTGATAGCAATAGAGGAGCAGCTGATCTACCGGTGAACCAATCTTGTCCTGCGCTGATTCGATCAATCCAAGTCGCAAATCACGAGCTGGATATTCGATTCCGTAAAAGTATCGTGAAAGTTTTCCGTGCGGTGTGGCCACCATAATCCCGCTCGCATGGGCAAATTGTTTCGTTGCCTCGTCGTAGTGATAATGAAATCCGACTGCGTCGGTAATCTTCGCAATACTGGCGGCGTCGCCTGTCAGAAAATGCCAACCAGAATTGGCGCTCGCCTGCATTTTGTTTGGCAAGTACCCGACGTAGACTTTTTTCTTCTTCTCGGCCAGCTGCGATGTTTCGCGTGGGTCAAAACTTATCGTGACCACGTCGTATTCTTTCCCTAATTCAAAAGGGAGTACGCGAAATGTTTCCGTCATTCCGTTGAGGACTTGAGTACACAACATCGGACAGTCGTAATACACAAGCGCGAGCACCACTGGCTTCTTGCTGAAGTACTGGCCAAGCTTCACTGATTCCCCTGATTCATCACGAAATACCAGGTCCAGCGGTAGCTGCTGGTCAAGTTTCTGTTCAATGCGAACGTCACGAAGGGCAGTAGGTAAGCCGGTAGAAACATTTCCTGTCTCAGGTCTCGCTCCGTACAGAGGAGAACTCGGACCAGGCGGGCCTGCTTGCGCAAACACCGTTGATGCCATCATGAACAGGCAAACCACAACCAGAATCAAACCCTTGTATTCCATTTTTTTATTAAAACTTCGCATTACTTTTTACTGCACTCGCTTCTCAGAGATGCGACCAGAACTGGCGGCTGTCGGGCTACTGATCGCGTAGTCTTCCAATTTATTCGGAGCCTGCTTGGTTCTAGCCGGCAGACCCTCTCCAGCAAGGACTTTCTGAATCGCTTCCTCGATCGGCATGCTTGTCGGATTTCCAGAGGTATCCTTTAGTTGACCATTAAGTTCCTTGTTCCACTCGTCGAGAAGAGCTTTGTATTCAGCTTGTGGCTCACGCGTCGCTAGATTTTCTTTGCTTCCATCCCTCAATGTGATTTCAAATCCTGGTGCAGCTTGTAACCGAGGTTCTGGAGGTAATCGTTCCTCCTGCTGTAACGCCATTGGACCAGGCTTGGGTTCTGATCTGGCTTGTTTTTGAAATTGACCAAACAAAAAAGACAATCCGAAGAAGACCGCAATCGTCATGATCGTCAGACCCACAACAAAGACCAGCACACCGTTAATGTTGATGTCGCTGGTTTCGTGCGTGCAATCGACGTTGCGAATATGCGAAACGTCTGGAGTCTCAGTTTTATGTCCGTTGTGCTTAGCCATCTTAAATTTCAATGCCCTGAAGCATGCTGCTGTTCCATAACCGATTCAAACTGGGGATCGTTAATCGGAATTAGAGCTCGCTTACCCAATTCCCAAAAGAACACCCACAACCAAATCCCGCCGATTGCTATCGGGGCCACTATATCCATCCAACTGATATGAAAATGTTCATGTGTGAATGCCGGTATCAACACCCAGTAGAGGTCGACGAGTCGCATCACCAAAACCAAGCTGGCAATGATTACCAACTTTTGAGGATCGCGCTTCAAACTCCGCGACAAGAGAAACAAAAACGGCGCGAAAAAGTGGAGAATGGCGACGACAACGATCAACACTCCCCAGGCGCCACTCCAACGAGTCATGTAGTACCGGATTTCCTCGGGAAGATTTCCCGACCAGATCACCAGAAACTGTGAAAAGGCAAAGTAGGCCCACAACATTACTAGCGCGAGTAGCAGCTTTCCCAGATCGTGAAAATGCAAAGGCGCAACTATTTGATTTAGCGGTTCAACCTTTGCGAAATTCGCCAAAATCGTGATGGTGAATGCTAGCGCCGTCAAACTCCAGGCAGCCACAAACAGCAATCCGTAAATCGTCGAAAACCATTCAGCCTCAAGGGACATAAACCAATCGATGGCAGCGAAGGTGACTGTAAATATGAGCAGCACCATACCCGGGCCAGCCAATACCCGCATGTTCTTCGCGTAAGACCGGTCTCCCGTGCGGTCCTGCATTAGGGACCAACGATTTAGTAGAAATTCGAGCACAAACCAGACGCCGAGAATCACCGCTGCGCGAATCGTGAAGAACAACAGATTCAAATAAGGCTCTTTAAACGCTACGACTTTACTTTTGTCAGCATGAGTCCATTCATATAGTGAATGCGACCCTACAATGATTGGAATAAAGAGCACCACCACCAAAGGAATTGTTCTGGTTGAGGCTTCAAGAATGCGCCGTATCACTAAACCCCAACCACCACCTGTTAGGTGTTGAAGCATTAACAGCGCAAGAGATCCGACAGTGATTCCAGTCCAAAACGCAAAACCTACAATGTAGGAATGGAAGAACTGGTCTCGGTCGATAAAGGCTCCTATCAACAGGAATACAAGTCCTACTACACCGACAATGAGGGCGATAGACTTAAAGCGCGACAAATCAGGAGGATTAAATGATTTGATCATTGATGTCCTCCGGGTGTTGACGCTGGTATCGCTGCAGGGGCAGCACCTGGGGTTTGCTGCTTAATATTTTGACTGGCCTGCAATGCACGAACGTAGGCAATGATGGCCCAACGATCCTGAACTGGAATTTGCGGCGCGTAAGAAGGCATCGCTCCCCAGCCATTCGTAATCGCATCGAAGAAATGACCAACAGGAGCCGTTCGCAAACGATCGTCATGAAATGAAGCGGCTCGCCTAAAACCACGACGAACAATCATTCCATCTCCGTAACCTGTCTTTCCGTGACATACAGTGCAGAAGATGTCGTAGCGTTGCCGGCCACGCTCGATAGTCTCTTTCGTAATCGGAAACGGGAAGGTATCGACATCATCAGGATAGGCGTTCTGAGCGCCCGGAGCGCCGGCGACTTGTGGCTGACCAGCAGGTGTTGCTGAGGCTGCGGTGCCAATGGTGGCCAGGTTCTTGTTTTTCTTTCCGGTGAACAAAGCTGTGTCGGTACGCAGATAACCTCGCGGCACGGTTCCTTCAACCGGTAGACGCGCAGACAATCCATCGCCAAAGAAAGTTGAAGTTCTAAAGGGCTTCATCTTTGGCTGATCTTGCATATCGCGTCGACAGGCGGTGAAAGCGAGCAAACACACAGGGATCAGGATCGCAGATTTCAGATTGCAGATTTCAGATTGCGCCAATC
>JBKPQV010000762.1:0-6859 GCA_046734235.1 Acidobacteriota bacterium | reverse complement strand
ATTCAAGACCTTGCCAGAAGCGTCACGACCTGCAACCCCCTTTGCGTCGGCCGGAAAGACAGGGAGATCTCGGTCCCAATTGGCTGGAAGTTTTCTCTGCTGCATCAGCTCGATTTCATTCGCCAGCTCCGGATATGCGGCTCGGTATGCTGTGAATAGCTCCGTCCACTCGCTGTGCAAACTCGAGCCACGTGCCCCAATGCCGGCTGCAAAGTGCTCGTAGACCCCATCCGGAACAAAAAACTTTTCATTCTCTGGCCACCCGTAGTTGCGTTTCGTGAGCCGAACCTCTTCGTCGCCGAGTGGCTCACCGTGGGCGGCAGCAGTGTCCTGCTTGTTCACTGAACCGTACCCGATGTGACTGTCTACAATGATGAAGGTAGGGCGACCCTTTGTCTTTCGAAAGATGTCGAGCGCTTGCTCCATTCGTTCGCAATCGTTGGCATCTCCGATTCGCAGCACGTTCCAGCCATAAGCGAGAAAGCGAGCCGGCACATCCTCGGTGAACGTTATGTGCGTGCTACCTTCGATCGTAATGTTGTTGTTGTCGTAGACCCAGCAGAGATTGTCGAGGCCGAGATGACCGGCCAGCGATGCCGCCTCGGATGCAATGCCCTCCATCAGGCAGCCATCTCCGCAAACGGCATAGATGTTGTAGTTGAAGATCTCGAAACCGGGCCGATTGTAGCGGCTGGCGAGCCACTTTTCCGCTATCGCCATGCCGACGCTCGTAGCGACACCTTGGCCAAGTGGGCCAGTCGTGGTCTCGACGCCCGATACCCAATGGTATTCAGGGTGCCCGGGTGCTTTGCTGTCGAGCTGTCGGAATCGCTTAATATCGTCGAGCGTCACGGAGGGCTCACCTAGTCTTTCGTAGTCGGCGTTCACAGCACGTGTGCCGCTGAGATGGAGCGCCGACCAAAGCAACATCGAAGCATGACCGTTCGAGAGAACGAAGCGATCCCGGTTGGCCCAGATCGGGTCCTGCGTATCAAAACGAAGGACCCGATTCCAGATCGTATAAATCAATGGCGCCAGTGCCATCGGCGTCCCTGGGTGCCCGGACTTGGCCTGCTGCACTGCGTCCATCGAAAGCGTGCGAATCGTATTAATGCAAAGTTGATCGAGTTCTGTATCGGTCAACGTGTCAACAGGTGCCATGAAACTCATTGGTATCTCCTGAACATACTTTTATGAATTACTTGTTTCTGCCTGGGCAACTTTGCGAAGGCGTCGCAGATGGCGTTCAGCCTGGGTGAATTCAGCCGCTAGAAAAGCCTGGACCAGATCCCACGCGGCTTCTGGACCAATAACGCGACCACCCAGACAGAACATGTTCATGTTGTCATCCTCGACCCCCTGTCGAGCGGAAAAATGATCCATTATCAGAGCCGCTCGCGTACCGTGAACTTTGTTTGCCGCTATCGACGCTCCGACACCACTCCCGCAAACCGCTATTGCACGATCTACCTCGCCTGCTGCAACCGACCGTGCAAGAGGGATTACATAATCCGGATAATCGTCGGCTGTATCCAGACTATGAGCACCGAAGTCGACGACTTCATGGCCTGCTTTCCTGAGACGGACCAGCAAGTCTTCCTTTAGAGCGAATCCACCATGATCAGTGGCAATTCCGATACGCATTGTCACTCCTTCTTTGTCCTCGTATCCGCCGCCAGCCGATCCGCGATCATCAAGGCGTGCTTCTTTTCGATTCTTCCACTGGGAATCGAAGTATCTCCGTCGCGAAGGCGGCCGAGTATTTCAGCTTTGTCTTTGCCGGTTACGAGCCACAGCACTTGGCGCGCCCGATTGATAATTGGATATGTCAGTGTCATCCGCCGTCTTCCCTGATACAGGCCTGTGAGTGCGACGTCCGCATCATCGACGTTCAGAACTGGATCTCCTGGTACCAGGGATGCCGTGTGCCCATCAGGTCCCAAGCCCAGGTGAACAAGATCCAGCACTGCCGGCGAACCCGCGATCTGGTTGAGTACCGTTGCATATTGTGAAGCAGACAATTCCAGATCGGGAGCTTCCACTGGCATCGCATGAATGTGATCGGCTCCCAACGAATCGATCTCTCGCAGCGATTCAAGCAGGTGCGTAAGGTTTCGGTCGGTATCTCCTGCGGGAGCGACTCTTTCGTCCACTTGCACGAGATGCACAGCATCCCAGGGTAGGTTTTCGTGGGCCAAGGCCCGAAGCATGAGCCAAGGTGTATGGCCGCCGCTCACAGCCATGACGAATCTACCACGTGCTGCGATCGCCTCTCGGGCTTCAGCGGCGACAAAGATGGCAGCTGCTTGGGCGGCCGCTTCTGCACTGTTGTGTACTTCAAGCTTCATTGCACACCATTCTCTTAAGCAGCCACGGCAACTGGTTCACCGTTGACGGCGGGATTGCTCCAACCGCCTGGCGGCACAACTCGCTGCTCCTCGCCTGGCCCCCAGGTTTTCGGTTCGTATTCGTAAACGGGTGTTCTTGCTTTCAGCACTGGGTCCACGATGCGCCACGCCTCTTCGACGTAATCTTCCCGAGCGAATAGTGTGGCGTCTCCTTCCATCGCGGCGCCGAGAACTCGTTCGTAAGCGTCCATGTCGCCGGCGCGTGGAGACTGACTAGCTACCATCTCCACCGTGTGTGCATCCAGCTCCTCACCCGAAGTCATGACCATCATGCCGAGTGCGATTGTCGCTTCAGGACTGAGGCGGAGCCGCAGGTGGTTCTCCTTCAACGCCTCGGCAGGAATCAGTGAAGGAGGCTTGCGAAACCGACCCACAATTTCGGTGCATGTGACGGGTAAGTTTTTTCCGGCTCGAACGAAAAAAGGAACACCTTTCCAGCGCCAGGAATTGATCTCTAGCTTCAGTGCGGCAAAAGTCTCCACTTCTGAGTCGTTCGCTACCCCTTTCTCGTTGCGGTAGCCACGAAATTGGCCCCGGACCAAGTCCTTTTCCGCTATAGCAGGAATCGCTTTCAGCACTTTGACCTTTTCGTCTCGCAGAGACTCACTGTCGAGCCTGGCTGGTGGCTCCATCGCCAGATTCGAGATGACCTGAAGCAAGTGATTCTGAACCACGTCCCGAATGGCCCCCGTCTTATCGTAAAAAGCTCCTCGCCCCTGAACGCCGAAATCTTCGGCCATCGTTATCTGTACGCTCTCGATGTAGTTGCGATTCCAAAAGGACTCGACGAACGTGTTGGCGAAGCGAAAGACGAGCAGATTGTTTACGGGTCGCTTTCCCAGATAATGATCAATGCGGAAGATCCTGGACTCATCGAAAACGCCAAGCAGAATCTGGTTCAGTTCCCGTGCAGAAGAATGGTCGTGTCCGAAGGGTTTTTCGACGATGATGCGGGCTTCCTTGCCGCAGCCAGATTCCGCCAGGTGCTCTACGACTGCTCCGAAGAGAAGCGGCGGGATTGCGAGATAATGCGCTGGCCGCTCGGCCCCGGCCATTTCCTTTCGGAGTGCCTGGAACGTCGCTGGCTCCTGGTAGTCTCCGTCAACGTAACGCAGCAACCCACTCAGCTTCTCGAAAGCTGCTTTATCGACACCGCCGTGCTTCTCCAGGCTGTCATAAGCCCTCGCCCGGAACTGGTCCAGGTTCCAACCGGCTTTGGCTACGCCGATGACCGGCACAGTCAAGTGTCCACGCTTCACCATGCCTTGTAGCGCCGGGAAAATTTTCTTGTAGGCCAGGTCGCCCGTCGCACCGAAGAATACCAACGCGTCTGAGTGCAAATTCGTCATGAAACCCTCCTTTCGCGACTTACGCTTTTTCGGCCGTCTTTTCCAGGTGTCCGCCAAATTGATATCGCATCGCGGATAAGAGTTTGTCTGAAAAGGATGCTTCGCCTCTCGATGAGAATCGTTCGTACAAAGCCGACGTCAAGACTGGGACCGGTACGGCTTCATCAATCGCGGCCTTGATCGTCCAGCGACCTTCGCCGGAGTCAGAAACCCGCCCCTCGAAATTCGAGAGAGTCGGATTTGCGTGTAATGCAGTCGCCGTCAGGTCCAACAACCAGGATGCGATTACGCTGCCGCGTCGCCAAACCTCCGTGATGTCAGGTAAATTGAGGTCGTACTGATAATGCTCGGGATCGCGCAGTGGTGTGGTCTCTGCATCAACTCCATGCTTCTTTTTGCCAACGTTCGCGGAACGCAGCACCCCAATCCCTTCGGCGTACGCGGCCATGATTCCGTATTCGATCCCGTTGTGGACCATCTTGACGAAATGGCCCGCACCGTTCGGACCGCAGTGCAGGTACCCTTGTTCGGCAGTCCCTTCACGCTTATCGCGTCCCGTTGTGCGCGCGATGTCACCAGTCCCAGGTGAGAGTGTCGCGAAGATCGGGTCGAGATGATTGACCACTTCAGTCTCGCCGCCGATCATCATGCAATAGCCCCGCTCAAGGCCCCACACACCGCCACTCGTTCCAACATCGACGTAGTGGATGCGTTTCTGAGCTAATTCTTTTGCGCGGCGAATGTCGTCGATATAATAAGAATTCCCGCCATCGATGAGAATGTCTTCTGGATCGAGGAGGGGTAGAAGATCTTTAATTGTTTCGTCCACTACGGCTGCTGGGACCATCAACCAGACCACGCGCGGCGAATCAAGTTTCTTTACAAAATCACCCAGCGAGTTGGCGCCTGTGGCCTTTTCTTTAACAAGTTGGGCCACTGCTTCCTGCGAGCGATCAAACACCACACAATTGTGGCCATTTTTTATTAACCGTCGCACCATGTTGGCCCCCATCCTTCCGAGCCCTATCATTCCTAGCTGCATAATTGCTCCTTCCAAAAATCAAATCGTTGTTCACTTCTCAAAATTAATCCGTTGGACTTTATTCCGCCGCGCAACCTCTGCATGGCAGCGCAAATGCCCACGTTTGCTCCAAAGATCGCAGATCCAGCTACGAGCACATTCGCCCCAGCGTCAACTGTCAACTGTGCTGTTGCTTCATCAATTCCTCCATCCACTTCTAACTCGCATTGCGGGTTAACCTCTGCAATCATGTGCGCCACACGGCGTATCTTCGGTAGTGTTGAATAAATAAAGGATTGATGTCCGAAGCCAGGATTGACCGTCATCACCAGAACATGGTCCACAGCCGGCAGGATTTCTTCCAACACGGAGGCAGGGGTTGCTGGATTAATAGCCACACCCACCTGTTTCCGCAGAGACTTTATGCGGTGCAGAGTTCGATGGAGATTATTGTTTCCTTCCCAATGCACGATAAAAGAATCCGAGCCAGCTTTAACAAACTCGTCGACAAATAAGTCGGGGTCAGTGATCATCATGTGTAGTTCGAGAGGAAGATTCGTCACCTTCCTCAACGATTGGACCACTGGTACACCCATCGTAATGTTGGGTACAAAATGTCCATCCATGATGTCGATGTGAATACGATCAGCACCGCCACGCTCGGCTTCAGCAACCTGCTCTCCTAAGTGAGCAAAGTCAGCCGAGAGGATTGAAGCTGCAAGCTTTACCCTACCTTTGTTCATATCTCGAGCCCCTCTCCGTGGTAGTTCCGGCAGCGTTAGGCGTGGGCGGATCCTCCATCCGATTCGCGTCCGACTGAATGATCGTGGACTGCTTAGTGTTCGACGCGTCGTAAATATTCCGAATGGATTTCTCGAGCACAGAGTTGAACTCGGCATCGGATTGCTGGGCTGACAGCCCTTCTACCAGCGCCCGCGAAAAGCTTGCCACGATACCGTGATCTCGGCGCAGCCGGTCATCCGCGTCTTCCTGCGAATAACCACCCGACAACGCAACCACCCTCACGACTTGGGGATGCCTAATTAAATCGAGGTAGAGGTCGTCTTGCTCTGGTAGCGTGAGTTTCAGCATTACGAACTCACTCGCCGTCAGCTCATTGAGCTTTTCCAGAATGGCCGCCTTGAGCAACCGTTCAGACGTGGCTTTCTCGACGCAATGGATATCGACTTCAGGCTCCACGATTGGCACGAGGCCAGCAGCTAAGATTTGACCGGCTAATTCGAACTGCTGGTTCACAATGCTCTTAATGCCGGCTTCGTCGGCTCGTTTGATGAGCGAGCGCATCTTAGTTCCGAATATGCGCTTCGCTTTGGCCTTAGTGAGCAGGTCCGCAAGCGCGGGCATCGGCCTCATTAACTGAACTCCGTCCTTCTCGGCCGCAAGACCCTGGTCTACTTTCAGAAACGGCACAACCTGTTTCACGTTCCAAAGATAGTCCGCAGTGGGCAGCGACTCGATGTTTCTGTCGATCGTGTCTTCGAAGAGAATGGCCCCAATAATTCGTTCGCCGGTAAAGCTGGGGCTGGTAATGATGCGCGTGCGCATCTGATGGACAAGCGCAAACATCTCGGCTTCGTTGGACCACGCACTTTCATTGATTCCGTAAAGGCGCAGCGCGGCGGGAGTGCTGCCTCCGCTTTGATCGAGGGCCGCAATAAAACCAGGATGTGTTTTCACCTTCTCCAATTGTTGTTGGTCCAAGCCGGAAGCTTTCATGACGCCTCCTTATTTTTTCGGTAGTGACTAATCAGATGGTTAGTTGAACTATCATGGTCGAGCCTGGGCTCAGCCTCGCTCTCGAGTTCGGGAATAATTCGTTGCGCCAGCACTTTGCCTAGTTCAACTCCCCATTGGTCGAATGAGTCGATATTCCAAATGACGCCCTGTGTAAAAACCGAGTGTTCATAGAGGGCCACGAGTTTACCCAGCGTTTCCGGTGTAAGCTTGTCTGCCAGAATCGTGTTTGATGGTCTGTTGCCTTCGAAGACGCGGTGCGGCACTAACCAGTCAGGTGTGCCTTCAGCCTTCACCTGCTCGGCGGTCTTACCGAACGCTAACGC
>JBKPQV010000761.1:0-4621 GCA_046734235.1 Acidobacteriota bacterium | reverse complement strand
AGCGGCCAAGTCCCGCTAAATCTTTTAGGAGCACGAAAAAGGCACACTTCGCGTGAGCGGAGGTCGCAAAGCCTACAGAAGTTGGTCAGCTGCCAACTTGGCTGGGTTTCCGAATGAGCTTCAATCCTGCCGTTTCAGACTTCTCCAATCGTCCGCTGCTGACACCTGACGGAACACAACCCCTCCAGACCGGTGTCGGGCCCAATTCCCTTACAACCTCAATCATGTCCAACGTGAAAAACACAACTAATTGCTCCGCCGCCAAGATAGCTAAGAAACGAGTGCCTCGAGCGCGCAAGGCACGTGCTCGACTTAGACAAAACAGACTGCGGAATCTCAATCCGAGGAATAACTAACTATGTTCAAGAAAAGCATGGGCAAGAAGAACCTTGTAGGTCTCGACATTGGCTCGAGTTCAGTTAAGGCCGTCGAGCTCGCCAGGAAAGGATCCAGCCTGCAGTTGCTCAGCATGGGCTTTGAGAATCTTCAGACTGATTCGATTGTTGATGGCCAGATCATGGAGCTCAACAACGTTTCGAATGTCATTTCGAGCATCTTCAAGGAGCACCAGATTCGTACGCATCGCGTCTGTGCCGGCGTTAGCGGTCACTCAGTCATCGTTAAGAACATCGTGCTTCCGGCTATGAGTCAGGAAGAACTTCAGGAATCTTTTAGCTGGCACGCTGAAGAGCACATCCCATTTGACATTGCTGACGTCAATCTCGATTACGAACTTACGAGCAAGTCTTCTGAGTCGCTGCATGTTCTCATGGCAGCTTGCAAAAGCGACAAGATTGCCAACGTCAAGCAAGCGATTCAGTTAGCTGGCAAGCAACCAGTCGTCATCGATGTGGATGCTTTCGCGCTACAAAATTGCTACGAAGTGAATTACCAGCCTAAAGCTGGCGAGATTGTTGCGCTCCTGAATATTGGAGCGGCAACGATGAACATCAACATCCTCAGCGGCACGCGCTCGGTGTTTGCGCGTGACGCTTCAGTTGGTGGAAGCCAGTACACAAGTTTATTGCAGAAGGAATTGGGCTTGAGTTTCGAACAGGCTGAGAGCGTCAAGCGCGGTATGCCTTTGCCGGAGGGTATTGAGCCCCGGCCGATTCAGCCAATCATTGAAGCCGTCTCTGACGTTCTGGCACTTGAAGTAAAAAAGACGGTCGATTTCTATCGCGCAACTGCCGATGAACGTGAATCGTCGATCCAAAAGATTTTGTTAGCCGGTGGCGGATCGAAACTGCCAGGCCTGGCCGATTACCTCGGCCGGCGCTTTGAGATTCCGGTGGAAGTTTTCAATCCGTTTCGCCAAATAGAAGTTGACGACAAGAAATTCGATCCCGACTACATGCGAGAAATAGTCCCTGAGATGGCAGTTGCTGTTGGTCTCGCCCTGAGAGGAGTTGAGGCATGATCAAGATCAATCTACTCGAATCCGTAACTGACCGCCCCCAGGGTGTCGCCCTTGTTGAAGACAAGGTTTCAAGCCCGCGGATTCAAACGCTTTTACTTGCCTTAACTGTGTTCGGCTTAATGGGGCTGGGGATGAGTTATGAGTACATGAGCGCTAACTCAGCGCGCTCTGCAGCTCAAAGAGAGCTTGATAATCAGAGGCGGATCAACCGCGAGATGCAGGCAGTACAAAAAGAGCAGATGGATCTTCAGAAAAAGGCACAGGAAATTGAGGCCCGTATTGACGCGATCAAGCGGCTGCGTGAGTCACAGCAAGGACCGAGTGCGGTGTTGCAAGAGATAAAAGCTCGCTTCGATGCAGTGCCTGGCTTGTATCTGAAGAGCATTGAGAATAAGAACGGCGAGATAACGATAAAGGGTGAATCACCAAACGAGTATTCAGTTACTAAGTTTGGTCAAAGTCTCGAGTTCTCTAACGGCCTGTTTAGCAATTTGAATATCGAAACTCAGCGCGAAGTAGCAAAAGTGGACAACACCCCGGGTGCGGCGGCCAGTCCGGATGTTGGAAAACCGGAAGTGGTGGCCTTCACCGTTAAGGCTTACTTTGGCCCCCCCAAGCAACAGGCTAACCAGCCAGCTGGAGCGCCCTCCAGTCAGGTTGCGATGAAGAAGTAGCAATCTGGGAAACAGAGATCCTCCAACGATAAGGAAAATGAAATGAAACTCGGCAAGCTTCCACATCTTCCCTGGTATTTGCGATTGGTTGTTTTCGTAGCCGTCGCAGGCGTGATGTATGCAGGCTTTTGGTATTTCGTAACGCGTAGCACGCGCACCGAAACCAAGACCATGCAGGACGAGATCGCCACGTTGTTGCCTCGCAACGCCCAGGCTCAAATTGCCTCGCAGCGACTCAATGAATTTCGCGCAATCTACAAGGCTCGCGAAGAAGAGTATGCAGAATTGAAAGCGTTGCTTCCCGAGCAGCGCGAATTGACGATGGTGCTCCAGGGGATTCAGGACCGGGCTCGCTCGAGCAATTTGGTGCTCGCTCGATTCAACCCCAAGGAAGACATACAACAGAGTAATTACAGCGGCAAGAAGATCGAGGTTGGCGTTGTGAGTTCATTTGCCAGTCTGCGATCGTTTTTTGAACAGCTTGCTCACTATCAGCGCATCGTCTCGATTACCAATTTCGAGTTGAAACAGTTACAGCAACAATCGGCCACCAAGACAGTGGATGCCCGATTTGATTTGACTGCTTATTACGTTTCAGCCGAGCGCCTGCAAGGTGCGACACCTCAGGCAGCCCCGAATAAAGCTGGCTCCGCTGGACCAGCACCAGCTCCGCCTGCTCCTCAACCGGCAAAGTAGTTTGCTAAGCATACGGACGCACACCAGAAAGTAAAAAGAACCATGATGACTAACAACAGAAAGAAATTCGGATTCGCCGGCCTATTGATCGGTGGTGTGATGTTGATTGGCTCTGCAACCTCTTCGTCAGTCATGGCGCAGGAGACTCAGTCAAAACAAACAACAACCAAGACACGTTCATATGGCGGACGCGACCCCTTCAAGAAATACGAACCGCCCAAAGTTGTTATCAAGACTGTGGCCGGCCAGGTTGCGGTTCCTTCCATCCAGGAACGAATCAACATGTACAAGGCGCAGAAACAGGCCGCTATGAATGCGCGGCTGCCAGCGCCGAAGCCCACCACAGCTTTGTTGTTGAGTGAAATTCAGGTGATTGGAATTTCTCGAACGCCGAGGGGTTATGCGGCAATCGTTGAAGCCACTCCTATCAAGCTCTCTTATGTGATCTATCCGGGTGAGCCTTTTTACGATGGGCAATTGGTTGCAATCGAAGATAACCGTCTGGTCTTCCGTCATGAAACTGTGTTTGGCGATGGACGTCGTCAACGCAACGAGGAAACAAAACTTTTGAGACAGCCGAACAGCGTCAATGCAATGGCGGCTTCTCCTGTTGCTTCAGCTCAGTAGCTGGAGCGAAGCCGTTACAAATTTCGGTTTGGCTTTCCGAACCGTTGACCCGCTCGGCTCTCATTAGAGCTGCGCATATTGAAAACCCTGGATGATGCCGTTTTTGTGCGGCGCGCGCTTCAGTTGCTCCGGCAATCGAGCGTAGTGCGTGGCGGCAACGTCCGATAATTCCCCTAAGGAGGGAAAGATGTCTTTTCAGCCTCGAGTAAGATCAGCCATTTGGACCACGCTCGTCCTGATACTTGTGTGCGTTTCCAGCATTACAGGTTTGGCTGCCCCCCAAGAAGCAAATAACGCTGCAGTGCAGAACCCGTCTACTCAACCACAGGCGAAAGCTGCTGCTCCAGCACCGACGCCACCGGTTGGTATGTCGCGTTCCACTGACAAGCAGTCGGAACAAGGCAAACAGTACGGACAACCTGGATTTGTCGGCGAGCCGATTAATCTCAACGTCGTTAATGCAGACATTCGTGACATCCTCAACTACATCACTGAACAGTATGGCGTGAACTTTGTCATCGACTCGTCAGTAGGTGCAGTTCCAGTCACCGTCAATGTCCAGGATGTACCGTGGAACGTCGCGTTGGAGGCAGTGCTGAAGGCTAACAGGTTAGGAATCGAAGTCAGCGGAAACATCCTTCGAGTGGCCACCACCGAAGTGCTTGCCAAAGAGGCTGAAACTCAAAAGGTCATCAACGACTCACGCCTCGACGCTTCACCCCTAGTTACCGAATTTATTCGCCTCAACTATGCACGAGCTTCCGGCACGTTGGCCCAGGCTGCTGGTTCCACTGGAGCATTTTCTGGTGGTGCAACAAACCTGAGTTTTAGTGGCGGCGCCGGTGGCGACTCAACAGGCGGTAGTGGCGATCAGGGCCTCTTACCGATCATCTCGCGAAGGCTTTCTCGCAGAGGCGGTATCGAAGTGGATGGCCGCAGCAACACGTTGATCATCACCGACGTGAAAGAGAACATCGAAGCGATTCGTCAGCTCGTAGCAATTCTCGATCAACCTGAACCACAAGTTGAAATCGAAACACGCATTGTTATCGCGCAACGCAACTTCAGCCGCGACCTTGGCGCCCAGTTATCCGCTGGTGTTGTGAATCTCACCCGCGGTGGATTAGGCAACGTTTCGACGCTTCCTTCGAACGCCCAAACCGGCGGCACAGGTACGGGAAGTGGCAGCGGTACAGGTAGCGGA
>JBKPQV010000760.1:0-8099 GCA_046734235.1 Acidobacteriota bacterium | reverse complement strand
CCCCCGTTTTTGTGTTTGCATGAACCGGAGCAAAACAGAAATTACCAACGTGGTTTGGCCCACCACGCTCGTCGAGTAAAACGTTCCAATCAGTCCAACCAACGGTGCCATTATTGAAGTCGTTGATCATCGAGCGACCATACTGTTCACCAAACTTCCACTCACTAAGTTTCTCGGCGTTGAACGAATCAACACAACCTTCAGTGAAGATCAATTGCTTATCAGGAAAAGTCTCATGTACAAGCCGGACGTTGTCGAACATTGGGTCGCCGCCACTCCATGGCTCATACCAGTGAAATCCAATTCCCCAAACAAATTTCGCCGCCTGTGGATCGCCAAAAAGTGTGCTCGCCCGCTGGTAAATAAGATCGCGGTTATGGTCCCAGGCAATAATCTTGCGATCAGCAAGACCAGCGCGTTTCATCGTTGGACCAAGATGGTTCTTCAGAAAGTCGCGCTCGTCCTCGGCCGTGAAAATGCACGACTCCCACTTCTGCGTAGCCATTGGTTCGTTTTGAATTGAAATACCCCAAATCGGAATTCCCGCACTTTCATATTCGCGAATAAACCTTGTGTAATAATTTGCCCACGATTGATAGAACTCAGGTTTCAGTTTGCCTCCGTGAAGCATGTCATTGTTGTCTTTCATAAAGGCCGGAGGACTCCAGGGGCTTGCAAAAATGTTGAGCTTGTTACCGGTTGTAGCAATCGCTTGTTTAATGAATGGAATGCGAAATTGCTGGTCGTGCTTCACAGTAAATGACTTTAGATCCTTATCTCCCTCGTCGACGTAGGTATAGCTGCCACTCGAGAAATCACAACTGTGGATATTTGTGCGCGCGAGCGTGTAACCGATGCCGCGTTTGTTATCGAAATATGCATTGAGAATTTCGCTCTGTTTGTCTTTTGGCAACGTCGCAAAAACTTCAGCCGACGCGTCCGTCAGAGCACCGCCAATCCCCAAAAACGTTTGAAATTGCCGAGATGGGTCAACAAATACACAGACCTGTGTCTCCTTAGGCTGGCCCACGCGCTTGAAGCTAACTTTGTCCGTTTGTGTCAGTCGATGGTCAGTATTATTGGCAGTGGTGTAAACAGTAACTTGCTTGCCGGCAGATTGCACCGATAGCGGTGCCTCCGCTTTTGACGAACCGAAGGAAAGTTTTTTGGGGGCAAGTAAGGCGGCTGACGAAGCAAGCAGGAAATTGCGACGATGAATTTTCATGGCGGGACTTTACCATAATGAGGCCTTTAGGTAATCCCTCTTGATATCGGGACTGCCGCAAACTAGACCTCAACTGCTGACAAAGCGGCTTAGACTTCTGAGGAACTGCTTTTGTAGGTTGCGTAAGAACTATCCACTGACTCCTGTGAGGCAATCTCGGCATGATCGGTTGTAAGTCGTAAGCGCACCACTTTAGGCGGCAAATCGATTCCTACTGTCTCTATGAAACAATTCAAGTTTGCATCAGCTTCGGCATGATATACGTGGGCCCAAGTTTCCAGGTCAAGCTTTTCTTCACCACTCAACACTCCGTGGATCTTCCTGGTTAACGCATCAACGTCGCCGAACTGAACCGTTAACATTCCACGAGTCTCGCCAACATCCGTAGCAATTACCGGAACCCCGGCCCAAATCGCTTCAACTCTGGAAATGCCATAACTCTCGTGCTCACAGTATCGAATAAAAAGGTCACAGCGCGACAAAATGTGATACACCTCTGGATTCGGAACGTTTGTAAGCACCTCCATCCAATCTCGATTCGCCAGCACTCTTTCCTTAAATGCCACATCAGATGCGAAGGTTCCATCCAGCAAGAGCAGGCCGATGTCTTCGTGAGTTTTGTCACGCAGCTGCTCGACAGCATCTGCCAGTTGATCAAAGCCGTAGCTTGGAATGAACGTTCCGATCGAGCAAATCCACTTTTGGTGTTTTGAAACTTCGTTCACTACCTGTTGAGTCTCGTTGGCTAACTTAATTAGTTGATTCTCAGGGGGAATATTTAGCAGACAAGGAATTACCGTGATCTTTTTTGTGACGTTCATCTCGCTGATAAGCCAATTCCGTAACTCCTCACTCACCACAATAAACTCATCAATCTTTCCCAGCGCCTTCTCAAACCGTCTCTTCCGCGATGATTGGAAATTTGAATACCGATCGGGAAGCGAACCATCGAGAATATATTTGATCCATTCGATTCGCAGGAGGGATTTAGCAATTAACCAAATTGGAAGTAATATCGAGTGCGGATATTCAAGATGGAAATGGGTGAAATCTACGATTCGCGATTGATACCCTTGCGTGGCAAGAGCCTTTATGACTCCAAGCCTGCGATGATTGAAACGAGTGGTTCTCCTGTCGTCAGATCTGGATCCAAAGTAAGCCCAGACGAGGATTGAAGCCTCCTTCAGGTGTTCTAACAAACTGCTTAGGAAAACCGAGACGCCACCATATGGAGGTGGAAGTGGGCCAAACAGGATAATGCGCTTACTCATATCAGTACTAAGTAAAACACCCTAACTTCGATTAAAGCACAACGCAACTCAAGATCAGAATCATAACGCGCAAGATCGAAATCGTCTCACGATGCCAGCAGACAAATCTTTGAGAACACCAACCGTTTCAGTGGCTGTTCCCTCTTACAATCACGAAAAGTTTGTCGCTGCCTGTCTGAAATCAATTTTCGAACAATCCTTCCAACCAATGAAACTCGTCGTCATAGACGACGGGTCATCTGATAATTCCTGCCGGGTTATAGACTCAACCTTACGGGACTGCCCGTTCCCGTGTGAATTCATAGCTAGAGAGAATCGAGGTCTACCCGCAACACTTAATCAAAGTTTGGAATTAACTGCCGGAGACTACTTTGCCTACCTGGGCTCGGACGATATATGGTTAAAGGACTTTCTTTCCGAAAGGATAAAGTTACTGCACAAGCGGCGAACTGCAGTTTTAGGATATGGCCATAGTTACTTTATCGACGATGAAAACAAGGTCGTTGATTGTACGGCAGACTGGGCGTCCTACAAAGATGGGAACGTTCGCAAAATGCTCCTGACTACAGTCGCTCCCATGAGTCCAACCGTATTATACGTGCGTTCAGCTTTAGCTCGTCACGGTTGGAACGAAAACGGCCGACTCGAGGATTTCGAACTCTATCTAAAGTTGAGTCTGGAGGGCGAGTTTGCTTTTGATCCAAAGCCATTGTCTGCGTGGCGTTGGCACGATACCAATACGAGCCGGGACCAGTACATGATGCTTCAGGAACACGAGGCGGCTTTACGTAATCTCGCATCAGACTTTGATCTGAATAAGGAAGATTTAGAAAGCCTGTTGAAAACGATTCGCTTCAATCGCGCCGAAGAGTTTTTGCGTTTAGGCGATAAACAGAAGGCGTTCGAATTATTAAAGGAAAACTGGTCAGCCTCAGCGCGGCTCCTGCCGATTGCGACACGTCTGTTGCTTCCATATTCCGCTGTTTCCTGGTGGCGGCGACGAAGACAACAAAAGGCCAGCCGGAAATACGGGAGGCTGGAACTGTAAAGGAAGGCACGCCTCCTTGACGTGAATCTCTGACGGTGGCTAGACTCGACCTTATCAAGTTTGATCGCCTTGGAGCGCATGATAGGAACTTCTCGCAATTCTTGCCTGTGAACACTACTGATAGTCATACAAATCTGGAAACAATCGCGACGTCCGAATCTCAAATTCACACAAGTTCTTCGTCGGACATCTTTGAAAACTCACAGCTCGTGATCGATGCTCGCGACTCGAAGTTGGGTTTGCACTTTGGCGAGCTGTGGAGTTATCGAGAGCTGCTCTTCTTTCTCACCTGGCGCGACATAAAACTCCGTTACAAACAAACCGCACTGGGCGCCGCATGGGTGATAATTCAACCACTTTTTGCGATGCTTTTGTTCACATTGTTCTTTGGCAAATTGGCTCGGATGCCATCTGACAATGTCCCTTATCCGCTGTTTGCATATGCTGGTTTGGTTCCCTGGACATTCTTTTCAAACGCCGTAACCAATAGTGGGCATAGTTTGGTGGGTAACGCCCATCTGATCAGTAAAGTTTACTTTCCACGACTTTATATACCGGCGGGAGCGGTAGGTGCAGGTTTATTGGATTTCGCCATCGCCTCACTTCTCCTTATTCCGATGTTGATTTATTACAAAGTCCCACTTTCCTGGAATCTCCTTTTCGTGCCTCTGTTCGCCCTTCTCGCAACGAGCCTGGCACTGGGAGTTGGGATGTGGCTCGCTGCTCTCAACGTGAGGTTTCGCGATGTTCGTTATGCGATTCCCTTTCTGGTTCAACTTTGGTTGTTTGCTTCGCCTGTTATTTACCCCGCCAGTATTGTTCCAGCAAATTGGAAATGGCTATTGGCAATCAACCCCATGACTGGAGTGATTGAAGGTTTTCGTTCTTCAATTCTTGGAAAACCATTTGACTTGCCCACGATTCTTTCATCGTCGGTTGTAACCTTGTTGATTCTTCTATTCTCTTTTATCGCTTTCCGGCGAGTCGAAGACAGTTTTGCCGACGTAATTTGAGATGAAACCAATCATTGCCGCTGAGGGATTAAGTAAACGGTACCGCATCGGCGGTTCACTGGGGCACAACAGCCTTCGAGATACAGTTGCAGGATTTATTCGAGCACCTTTTCAGAAGGTACGCGGCAACGGTGCTCGAACCGTTTGGGCTTTAGACGATGTAAGTTTTGAAATTGCACGCGGAGAGGTTGTGGGTCTTATCGGACGAAACGGCGCAGGCAAATCAACCCTTCTAAAAATACTCTCGCAGATTACACGACCTACAAAAGGCAGAGTCGCTTTGAACGGACGAGTAGGAAGTTTGTTGGAAGTGGGCACGGGCTTCCACTCTGAATTAACAGGTCGTGAAAACGTGTTTTTGAACGGCGCGATCCTAGGAATGACTCGGGTTGAAATTCAGAAGAAGTTCGACGAGATTGTAGCCTTTGCGGAGACGGAGCAGTTTCTCGACACACCGGTGAAACACTACTCGTCCGGCATGACGGTGCGGCTCGCGTTTGCAGTAGCGGCTCATCTCGAACCTGAAATCATGATAATTGACGAAGTACTCGCCGTTGGTGACGTGGCATTTCAGAAAAAGTGTCTTGGGAAGATGGATGAGATCGCCCGCGCAGGACGGACAGTGCTTTTTGTTAGTCACGATCTGAATGCAGTTAACTCACTTTGCGAAAGGGCCTTGCTGTTACACGAGGGAAAGATCGCCAAATCTGGTCCAACGGCTGATGTTACTCGTTACTACCTGGATCATAGCAATAACATGTATTCACCGATCACGTGGTCCCCTCTACCGAGTTCAGAAGTGAGCGAGGTCAGCCTTAACGCGATTAACGTCGAACAAAATGGTGCTTTGACGAGCGCTATCAATTGTCGGGAGCCCTTTACCATTCACTTGGAGTACGAGGTCAGAAAACCGATTCGAGGATCCCGATTCTTTCTTGTCGTACGGGATCACAAAGGTGAGCTCATCTTCTCGACTTCTGACTACGATGTAATGTCAGCCGAAGCAGCGGCGCGTAGGCTTGGCAGTTTCCGTAGCAGCATTGAAGTACCGGGTGGGTTACTCAAGAGCGGTAGCTATTATGGCAGTCTCGGCGTGGATATTAAGGACGACAGAATTGTGTTTGCGGCCGATGACGCTGTGCATTTCGACGTTTTTGATCCGGAAGACGATCTACTAGCTACTCGCCACAAACGTCCAGGAGCAATAGCGCCACTACTCACCTGGACCATTTCAGAACTCACGTCCAACCACGAATAGTCGGGTTCTATGAAAAAGTGGTTGAAAGAGAATTTGCCATTTCCGATAAGAATGGCGATCAAACGACAGCTGGCAGCGCTCGGCCGTTTGCAGAACCGGCGTGTCGCTGATTGGAATAGTGAAGCTCTTCTCCGGTCGCTCCAGGGTGATTTGGATCTTGAGCAGGTAAAGGAATTTGCGAAGTCCTTAACCGTTCCCGCTGTAACTCGGCAGATTAAGATTTCGATCATTATTCCGGTCTTTAACAAGGCAGAGTTCACACTTCAGTGTTTTAGCTCCTTACTACCTCAACTCAATTTTGATGAAACTGAGATTGTCATCGTAAACAACGCTTCGACCGACAAAACGACTGAGCTTCTCAATTGCTTCAAAGACTACTTCCACATAGTGAACAACGAGTCGAATCTGGGTTTCGTTGAAGCGTGTAATGAAGGTGCGGCTAAAGCTCAAGGGCGCTATCTAATATTTCTTAACAACGACACTGTTATTTTGGACGGCTGGCAAAATGCGTTAGTAGAAACAGCGGAGCAGAACGAAGATGTTGGCGTAGTGGGCTCTCTCTTTCTTTATCCAACGGGAAAGGTTCAGGAAGCTGGAGGGATCGTTTGGAAAGATGGAAAAACTTTTCATTACGGTTGGGGAGGTTCACCTGAAGATCACAGGTTTACCTTCGCCAGGGATGTCGATTTTTGCTCCGGCGCATCTTTGCTGATCAAAAAAGAACTCTTTGACTCGCTGGGAGGTTTCGATACTCGCTTCGCGCCTGCGTATTACGAAGACGTTGACCTTTGCTTTGGCGCGCGCTCAGCGGGCTACCGTGTAATTTTCCAACCTGCTTCAAGAATAGTTCACTTTGAAGGTGCTACGGCGGGCCGCGATCTATCCGGCGGATTCAAACAGTATCAAGAGATTAACGAGCGGAAGTTCTACGACAAGTGGAAATCTGCGTTGGATAAGGAGCATTTCGTTTGGGAAAAGAGCAATATTGAGCGAGCAGCTCATCGTAAACCAAAACGTGCTCTCATAGTCTTTGATGACCGCGTTCCAACTCCTGACCTGGACGCGGGTAGCGCTCGGATGTTCATAATTCTCAAACTCCTCTCCAGGCATTATCGAGTCCTGTTTGTTTATAAGAACAATGCCCCGTCGGACCGATATGAACGATCACTCTGGCAGGTCGGAGTTGAAACCGCAGAACTCATTCACTATCGCAAGTTACTTAAGGCTAGGATCTTTCATGCTGCCATAGTCAGTAGACCCTACTTTGCAGCTCCGCTATTGGAAGAGATTCGGCGTCACGCCAAAGGCATAGACATAATCTACGACATGGTCGATGCTCACTTTCTTCGTTTGGAAAGAGAATTTGAACTGACAGGTGATGAGTCAGTAAAAGAGCAGGCTCAGCATTATCGCAAACTTGAGCTTGAGATTGCTCGCGCAAGTGATGTGATCTGGTGCACGTCACTCGAAGACCAGGCTGCCATTCTTTCAGCTGCGCAGAACAAAGCCACGGCTGTTATCCCCACCATTCATCAGCAACATTCTCGAGGGTTGGGTTTCAAGGAACGACGAAACTTGTTGTTTTTAGGAAATTTCAATCATGGGCCAAACAAGGATGCGGTCGTTTTTCTTATAGAAGAAATCCTTCCCCTGGTTCGACAGTCCCTTCCTGATGTTACTTTGGAAGTTGTTGGAAGCAATGCGCCTCCAGAATTCGAACGCTTTTCTGGTGCCGGTGTGATTTTCCATGGTTATGTTCCAGACCTGGGACCGCTATTTGAATCAAGTCGCGTCTTTGTTGCTCCGCTGCGGTTTGGAGCCGGTGTAAAAGGAAAGATTGGAGAGGCGCTTTCGTATGGACTGCCAGTTGTAACTACTGACATTGGAGCTGAAGGCATGGGGTTCGAGAATGGAAGGCAGGTACTAGTCGCAAATAATCCACAAGATTTTGCGAATTCAGTAGTAAGACTCCATAACGATCCGGAGGTATGGCAAAAAACATCCGATGCCGGCTATGAACATATCGCGCGACACTTTTCGCCTGAAGTTATTGAGCAAACTATTTTGCAATCATTAGAAAAGCTTCACCATAACGACGGATCAAAGTAACCCATCGTCAGGTGCTGCTCCTCCCAACTGGCGCTCATAATCCTCACTATCAAAGTGGCCCAGTGAATTTCCGATCAATCCATTCTCACTGATTTGCCAGTCTTCGTACCCACTGATTTTGACAAATCGTCCGGTCCCGCCCGGACCACTGTTTGTGCCCGTGAGTGTCCAGTGA
>JBKPQV010000759.1:0-4647 GCA_046734235.1 Acidobacteriota bacterium | reverse complement strand
CACTTAGTAGTAACCCTATGACCGCCAAAAATCTGATCTCTGCAGGAGACTCGAAATGTCCTCGATCTACTTTAGCCGGATTGTGAGCCGTGCCCCTCGCACTGAAGGCTCACTAACCCTTGTTCGGCTAGCTGTCATCGCCACCTTAATCCTGATGTCCGGTGCTCTTATCAAGATTAACGCAGCTACAATTAACGTTGTTGACGAAGAGTTTGGGGTGAAGGAATACGACGATTTCCATCGTGTGCTTCACCACCTGCAGCACGAAGCATTGCCAAAGAACGACATCGCAACGATTCGTAGTCGGGCGAAGGAGCTAATCAAACTCGGAGCGGCGATTGTTAAGTTGGGTGTGCCGGCTGGAACAAAAGAGGCAAACGTCGAAGTTTTCAAGAAGGAGCTAGAGAGATTTGCAAAAGCCCTCGAGAAATATGGTGCTGATGCTGAATCGGGGTCTGATTCCCACTTGAAGACTTCCTATAGCGCAGTTCACGATTCATTCGAAGAACTGGCAGTGATGTTACCGAGGAAATAAAGCCGTTCTTAAAGAGACGCGAGGACGCGGAGGCGAACTTGTCTCCGCGTTTTCGTCTCTTAGCGACTTCGGTGCTCTATGCGTGGTCGGCACATGGTATAAATCGACTCAGCGCGGACATGGTTAAGCTCCAGGAAGTTTCACCACTCATTTCAGTGTTTTCATCAAAGAACCTCGGTTACTCTAAGGCCCTGTTGCTTTCGGCGCTTTTAGTGTTTCTTTTCGCCGCTGCTTGCCGGTTTACATTCCTTTCACTTCGCGGTCCGTTCTTAGGTGGAGATTCAGCAGATTACCTTTTGCTTGCTCAGAACCTACGTGCTCACGGATCGTTTAGCTTGAATGAGAAACCACCACTGACACCGACTATCCGACGTGCTCCGCTTTATCCCGCATTTCTTGTCATCGCTTCTTTATCAAATATTTCGGTTCCTCTGATAGCTGCTGTGATCCAAACACTACTGGACTCCTTGGTAGCAGCAATGATTGTGCTTCTTGTCTCCATGACGCTGAGCCCAGGGTGGGGAATGTTTGGCGGACTAGCTTACGCGGTTTCGCCAGCATCCATTTTTTATACGACCGCGGTTCTATCAGAATCTTTTTTCACAGCTCTCTTGGCGATTGCAGTGTTCATTCTAATTATTGGCATCAAGAGAGATCGCCTGGGATTGACTGCACTTGCTGGGATATTACTTGGCTTAGCAGCGCTTACCCGGCCCATTGCATTGCCAGTGCCCTTACTGCTTGTGGTTGTGAGCTTGATGATCCGCCCGATAACGCGCAGGTGGATCCACTACTCTCTATTAATTGGATGCGCCGGCATTGTCGTTCTACCCTGGGCCATTAGATGTACTGGCATTTCGGAAAGACTCGTTTTGGTCCAGGGACTAACACCGTCCTTGTTCTATATAGCCTCACACTCCGAGCTTAACCAGCAAGATCAGGAGGCACTCTGGACTTGGTTTGCTACTGAAGATGAATACGGACGCCGAGTATCAGGTACTCAGAGTGCTACAGAAATCGCCGCAGCGGATAAAGAAGCTATCCCCGCGGCACTTCAAAACATCAGATCTCATCCCCGCGAGTATGTTGTTTCGCGTTTTGTGAGTTTTCCTTATTTGTTTTTGACCAGTTTCGATAGCTTCACCGGAATCAATACGTCGTTCAGGGAAAACTGGCGGCGAGGCAATCACGGTCAACTCATCTTGAAGCTGGCCTTCCTGGTGTGTTTTTCGCTGATTCCGTTGTTGTTGGCTGTAATCGGTATGAGTCGTGGTCGTAGAGAGCTATCTACGTTACTGGTTGCGGTGGTTTGGATGTTCTTCCTGCTGGTCCATTTGCCATTATGGGTTGAGTATCGATTCTGGGTGCCGGCGATTCCTTTTATGTTAATGAGTGCTACTCATGGAGCACACTGGCTCAGCGGGATGATCCGTGAAAGCGTAAGGGCTTAAAAGATCATTGGACAAATGACCATGATCTTTTTAAGCCCTTACACGATCACTGACCTTACTTGGCGTCCAGTTTCCTTCCTGCGTTCAAGTTGTCCCAGTTAAGAATCGCGTTGTAGATCAGAAAGTAGCTTCCTTTGGTTTGACCTCTCCAAAACGGGTTTGTCGAGAAGAGCAACACGTGTCCGTTTCCTTGCGGTACATCGATAACTGCAGGTCTCTGCGCGATCTCGTCGCCGTTATCCAGCAAGCCGGAAACAAACAACTCACGGCTGTCCGCATATCGTAGGATCACTCGAGGACGGAATGCTGGTGGAATAAGTCCAACGGCATTACGACGTTGTTCATCAGTCACCGGAGGGGCTTCCCAGACCTCAACACGCGCAGGAGGATCCGGGATTTCAACTGCTGGCCGACCTTGTGGAACATCCGGATCATCTGGAGTTCCTCGTCCAGTAGCTCGACCCGCCGGTCGGCCGCGACCACCCACACCGTTGTTGATTCCAAAGACTGGTCCATTCGAACAATACATAGCCAGTGAATCACCGTATCCATAGGCTATCGGACTAGTCACATCGACCGTCTTGGTGCGCAAGATAACTCCGACGGCTCGTAGTCGACTCGACCTGTTGACGCTTACTCCGCCAGTAAAACCGTAGTTCACCGCGAAATCTGAAGTGTCGTCGACTGTTATGAACAGACCTCCTTCACGCACGAATTTCTGCAAATTCTGCAGACCTGACCACCCAAGTCCCGGTCTCATGTCGTCAGTCTCATCTGTGCGTCCGAGATTGGGAGTCAGGGCAGTTGTTTTCCAGGGAATGGGATTACCGTACATTGGCAAACCACTAATGATCGCTTGTGCGCCACGTCCTACTGGCGCAAAGAGAATTACGTCGTATTTGCTTTTCAGGTTTGAATCGTTGGTCACATCCTGAGTGCTGATATAAGCAAACGGCACTTGATTTTGGTCCAACCCAACGCGATACCAACCTTCATCCTGTGTGGATAGCCAGGTATGCATCATTGCTATTCGGGGAGCGCGAACAGGATGTGTTTTGACTGAGGGCGCATCGGTAACTGCATAAACCTGGATACCAAGTTCGGTCGCCACTCGGCGAAGCTCATCTGTGCCTTTTCGGATAATAAAAGAACCACGATTGAACTTCCGGCCTGCAGCTTCGAATGGTTCTTCTGCACTTTCCATTTCTACGTCTTTGAGACGGTAGCGCAGAGTGATTAACGAGTTGTCAGCATTGTGATTGATCAAAAAGACGGAGCCGCTGTTGTTAACGCCGCCGGCAGAGGTTACGGGCCCGCTAACTTTATCCATTGTCGCCTGCAGGACTTTTTGATCAACTACTCGCACGACTTCAACGTTTGCCAATTCACCCATTGTCCATGATGTGTCGTCATAAATATCAGTCTGTGGATCGTTTGGTGCCCAGTACTGATAATCGAGCAAAGCATCGCCTATCCGACTGTATGGCTGATCCATGCGAACGATGTAACTGCCCGCTGGAAAAGTGCGGTCTTCAGTCTTAGGAGCTGGTGAAGGAGACGCACCCGGTGATGGACGAGCTGCCGGAGCAGCGGAAGCTTTTCTTTTGACCTGGACAGTGAATGGCGCCGTTGCCCGGCTGATCTCCAGGCCCTGCGACTGCAACGTTCGCAGTAACTCGGCTTGATTCCCCGGTCGTGGATCATCGCCAGGGAGCACGTAGGCCGCAGGTCCCTCGTTCCTGGGCTTCTCAATTGAACGTTTGCTCTTCAGGTAAAAGTTTTTAAGAAACAACTTGCTGTTGTTACCGAAGTAATAGAGTGAAGTTAACAATGCGCTCTGTTCATAATTGTTGTTGTTCCTCTGCGACCATTTAGCTCGAGGAAGCGGCGGGTTCTGTCGATACCAGGTGCGCTGATACTCACTCGGACTCAAAGTGCGCTCCAGGGTGTCGGCGCCTCCATTGCCAAAGGTTTCATAAAGACGACTAATGCCGTTGTGAGTGGCCGCGATGAACATCAAGTAACCCGGTGACCACGTATCGAAGTTGCCGTGGGCAAATACACCGGGCATTCCAAACTTCGTCATTTCGGAAACATTATTCCATCCGATCATCTGCCATTCGTCAGTAAGAATTGGATCCACCCAGGCATTATATGGACCATCGCCAATGGTGTTGTCGTATAAATAGGGAACCGACTCGTGTAGATCGTGCAGCACCTGAGGTTTCCACGTGAGGTAGACGTTCAAAATGTTGCGCGTAAGTTTCAACGACAGTCCGATCGCGTCGCGATTATTGTCATGAGCGACGTAGTGTCCCCAGTACACGAGGCCAGGCCAATTGTCGTTCGGATGAGCAAGATGCCAGTTGTAAACGTCAACCATACGATTGCGGCCGTCTACCTCGACCACGGGAGTAATGAGCGTTACCAGATGCTCGCGAATGAATTTGACGTAGGCGCTGTTGTCTACAGCCAGGCGATATGCAAGTTCCATTAATGCGGTTGGGGCACCGGTTTCGGGTGAGTGAATAGTTCCGGTGATGTAGTAGATGGGAAAGGAATCAGCTACTAAACGATCCGCCTCTGCTTCATCCATGTTAATGCTTCGTGGATCGGCGAGCTTTGTAAGTCGAGCGCGGTTCTCATCCAACTTGGCGAGTA
>JBKPQV010000758.1:0-8025 GCA_046734235.1 Acidobacteriota bacterium | reverse complement strand
TAAGGAAATATCAGGTCAAACTGTTTCGTCGATAATTTCTCCTGACGCGCATCACGCGATCTTCAGTACTGAGCAGGGCCAGGTTTTTGAGTCCCGGACCAAAACAGTTACCGAAACGAGTGGTACTAGCAGCGACATACTGAGCAGTAGTTCACGAACCACGACCGTCACTCGTGAGGTAATCGAAACTCGTCAACTGCTCAACAAACCGTTGGAAAGTGCTGATCGAGATCAACCTGGCGCTCTGGTGATAACAAGTCTGAGCCTCATTAATGATCGATTGTATGCGGGAACATTGAGTCGTGGAGTAATGCAGATCGAAAAGGGCAACGCGAAGGAGACTCAAATGCGTCCCCTCGCCTATTTTGTCAACGCACTGACCCGGGATAGCAACAGCGATCTTTGGGTTGGTGCACGCAGCAAGAAAGAAGAGCCGGGAGCACTCTTCGGCAAAGAACCCTCTTCATTAGTAAAAGCTGATGCGCCCACTGGTCCAGTAATGGCCCTGCGTTCGATTGGTAACGAGGTTTGGATTGGCACAGATGGACGCGGCGTCTTTCGCGTATCGCAAGATAAAACACAGAGGTTCACTTTTGATGGTACCGCCGGCGGTCTCCGCTCTGATCACGTCTACGCAATTTTCGAAGACCGTGAAGGAGTCATCTGGTTTGGAACTGATCGCGGCGTATGCAGGTACGATCCACATGCCCCACGAGTTGAAACAATCGGCGACAGCAGTGAGAGCAATTTCGTACGCGCACTTTTTCAAACCAGCTCGGGCAGAACTCTTGCAGGTACTAATAGAGGCCTTTATGTATTTGATTCTGAAGCCAAGGCTTGGAAACCAGTCGTGGAACTGGGTCGAAATATCATCTACTCAATCACAGAAGACAAGCAGGAACGTTTGCTTGTTGCTTCAGCCAGCGGCTTTTATGTAGCCGCTAACAAAACTGCTAATCCCGAGTCGCTCACCTTTGCGAGATTGGAATCAAGTTCAGGAACTGCGGACGCTACTGGAAGCGTACGCGCGATTACACAGTTCCGGGGTTCGACCTTTTTCGCTATCTACGGACGTGGCATTGAACGACTGGATAATGGCAGAACGAGTCTCAACTGGCCGAACGCAACGGGTAGCAACCGCGAAGTTGTCAGCCTACTAGCCGATGGTGATGAACGCTTGCTGATCGGCACGGCACGCGACGGTGTATTTTCATCAGACGGTAAAACCATTCAACAAGACCCCACGTTCGATCAACTCAAAGGACCTGCGGTCCGCGCGATGTCACGAACGCCCGATGGCTCGCTCTGGTTTGGTACTGGCAGCGGCGTCTTTCTCTGTTCGCCTAAAACTGCTTGCAGTTTGATTCTGCCAAATATCGATGCGCGCTTTCTGCTACCAGGCCAATCTGCCGACACAAATGAGGTTTGGTGTGGAACTCGTGGTAATGGCCTCTTGCGAATTCGCCTCGATCCAACAATGGGACCTGTAGTTGCCGAGCTGGATTCTGAACAAGGACTTCCCTCACAAAATGTGTTTGCCGTCTTACCAGAAAACGGCACGGTCCTGATTGGGACCAACCGTGGAGTGGCTCGCTATGATCCAGGCAAGTTTGAGCCAACTTTGTATGCGACGCGCGTAGTCAGTAAACGCGTTCATGCCCCTTCGGAATTGCAGGCCGGACTTGATCTGGAATATCCGCAGAACAGCTTGTTGCTCGATGTGACGGCAATTAGTAGCAGGACCTTTCCTGAACAGTTTCAGTACGCGTTTACACTTGCGGACGGCAATGGTCACCTTGTGAAACAAAAGCTTTCGCGTGAGTCGCAATTCACGATGGAAGGTTTGAAACCTGGCAAATACACGGTTGCGGCGCGAGCTTTCACTAAAGACCTTACCGTTTCCCAACCCCTGTCATTTTCATTCACAGTCGCTAAAGCACCTTTCCCGTGGACATCAACCGCCCTCGCTATTCTTCTTGCCCTGGCTCTCCTCGCACTACTCTGGGCAATACTCGAGCGACGAAGAATTGTTGCCACGAGCGCCGCACTGGTCGACGCAAATCGTGAACTTGCTGACGCGCGCCTTAATCTTGCGAATGAAGCTGAACGAGAACGCCGGCGCATAGCTCGAGATCTGCACGACCAGACTTTGGCAGACCTTCGCCATCTCGCCCTACTAACCGACCAAATAAAGCCAAACGGTGAACAAACCCAAACGTCTGGCTTACGTTCGGAGATTGAGTCTATCTCGCAGGAAGTTAGGCGCATATGCGAAGACCTGAGTCCTTCGGTCTTGCAGAATGTCGGGTTTGCAGCAGCACTTGAGTTTGCCCTTTCACACGCAGTCCAGGATGCTCCTGTCGAGAAAAGGTTTGAGTACGAATTTCATTGCGATGAGGCTATTGAAGAGCGCAGTGAATTATCTGCCAGTGTGCAGATGCAGATCTATCGCATTGTCCAGGAAGCCGTCAGTAATATCTGGCGCCACGCCGAGGCGAATAAAGTGAAGATGGTCGTTACGGCAAATGAAGCCGCAGACTTCTTTTTGAGAATTGAAGACAATGGACGCTCGTTTGATATACAAAATAGAAGAGCAGATGGAAGAGGCCTGGCAAACATGCGAGCTCGCGCAGGCTTGATTGACGCCGAAATCTCCTGGGAAACAAGAGTTGACGGAGGCACGGTGTTTACCTTAACGAGAAAAGCGCGACCAGCTGTTGAGGCAATTAACTAATTTCAGATGACCAACTTATTTCAACTTTCTGCCGAAGTAGCCAATGCCCTCGCTGAACACAAACCAGTAGTGGCGCTTGAATCAACCGTTATCGCGCATGGCTTGCCGCAACCAAAAAATCTTGAAACTGCCCGGCGGCTTGAACAAATCATTCGAGATACGGGCGCAACTCCAGCGACAATAGGCATCATCGCTGGGAACTTAACAATTGGATTGACTGACGATCAGCTCAATCTTCTCGCAGACAGCAACGACATCAAAAAGATTACTACACGCGATATCCCAATAGCAGTTTCTAAGTGCTGGAATGGTGCAACCACTGTCGCTTCGACCTGTTGGATTGCCCAACGTGTTGGACTGAAGGTCTTTGCAACGGGAGGCATTGGTGGCGTTCACCGTGGTTCGCTACCTGATATCTCTGCCGACCTTCCCGAACTTGCACGAACACCAATTGTCGTCGTTTGTTCAGGAGCAAAGATTGTCCTCGACTTGCCTGCAACTCGAGAATGGCTTGAAACACAAGCAGTGAGTGTCGTTGGTTACGAGTGTGATGAGATGCCAGCTTTTTATTCACAACGAAGCGGGCTTCCGATTGATGTTCGACTTGATTCGCCCGAAGAGGTCAGTAAATTGTTTGCGACAAAGCAAGCCCTGGGAATTAGCTCTGCTCTCCTTGTTACCGTGCCAGTACCAGGCGAGTATGAAGTCAATGCGGAATTATTAAGAAGAGTACTCGACGATGCACTTGATGAAGCAGAACGAAACGCAATCGGCGGCCGAGATTTGACGCCTTTCCTGCTGTCCTACATGGCGCAACATAGTGAAGGTCAAACATTGCGCGCTAACATCGCACTCCTGGAAAACAATGCTCGGGTTGCAGCTGAAATAGCGATCGCACTTTGATCCTTAATACCACCGAACGCAGTCGGTGGATTGTTCATACACCACCTACTCAGACGCCCTAGAGATTTTTCCGCACGAATACCACCGACCGCAGTCGGTGGTATTCGAAAGTCTCCTTTTCATAGCTTCTTCGTAGGTTAGGTATGAACAATCCACCGACTGCGGTCGGTGGCATTCAGGATTTCCTGAACCTATTGTAGACAATCCTAAAACTGTCCTAAGCCTCTCACACCGGCTATTCAACTTAAGAGATGCTAACGTCATGAGCAAACTCTTACTCCTTATCGCTATCTCAACCTTCGGTTTCGCCATTGCAAACGGCCAAACAACCAAGGAATCTTCTTCCGAGTCACTGGGCGGAAAACCCATAGTGATTCGATTCTCCAACAACCCCGTTCCGTCTGATCCGCTCGATGCCTTGCGAACGGGTAAAGTCATTTATGTCAAATCGAGTTCGTTGCTGGTTAGCGCTTCTGTGCTTGAAGAGAAATTACAGAAGCGCCGCGAGTATCAACAGCTTGGGTTGGTAATAACACGCGATTTCTATTCAGCCGACGTTGTTCTCGAACTGCATCATGACGTACTCACTAAGTATGTCTATTCAGCTATCGATCCGCGTACCGACACCGTTGTCGCGAGCGGGAAGTTGAGTTCCCTGGGTGGAACAGTAGCTGGAAAAGTTGCGAAGCGCTTTCTCAAGCAAATGGTGCGAGCGCGATCAGCTACTCCTGGGCCCTGATCAATCGAACCCCAGGAACACTTGGAAGTATAGGAATAAGACCTATAGGACCGATAGTACCGATAGGACCAATAAAGAATAGGTTTCATAGGTCCTATTCCTATTCGGCTAATTTACCCAGACCCATACATTTTTTTGTACGCCTCAACAACCCTTCTGACACCTCACTGCATCTCACGGTCGAAATTCAAAGTGGGCACCTCCCCAGGGCTCACACAAAAACAAGACAACTTATCGGTAGCAAGTGGAAGCTGAGTTCTCCCCGATGTTGAAGTGTATCTATTGAACTAAACCCCGCTAGTCGGTGTTTGTTGGAGGCTTCTATGAGCCGCAGATGGCTTCTCTCTCTCGTCTGCCTGGGCTGTGCACTGTTTGTTTTCGGCCAAGTAGTAACTGCGCGCTTTTCAATTGTCGTTGATGAAGCGGCTACACGAGTCTTTCTGAAAGAACTAGCACCTGAAGTTTCGCTGATCGTCATTAATGGATCTAAGCAATCTGTGCCTGCTACAGTTCGTCTCGAACTGATATCGCCGTCAGGCAGTGTGGAAGCCGCGAGTGAGCGCAAGCTTGAACTCAAAGTCGGACGCCAAAATCTTTCTTTTACGCTGCCATTTAAAACTCACGCCCTGACCCCTGAAGAGGAAAGCAAAGTTTTATGGTATCGCTTGCGTTATCAAGTTACTGCCACAGATTCGTCGGCCGATTCACGGTCGGAAGGCATCATTTCTCTTTCTCAGATCACCCCTGACCTATTCGATCTTCAAATCGTGGGTCCACGATTGGCCATTCCAGGCAAGAGCTATACGATACAAGTGCGTGCCGCGCATCCACTTACCCGCCAGCCGCTCAAGAACGTTATCGTTAAAGGCTTGATTACGGCCACGGACGTCGACAGCCAGGATATTAGCCTCACTCGCTCGGCTGTAACCGATGAGACTGGCGATGCAAATCTCTTATTTAGATTGCCCACCAATCTCGATCACGACGACATAGAGCTGGAACTCGAAGGTCGCCTTGGTTTGATCACTGTCAAAGCCGAGAAAGATATTGAGGTTGAAAACAACGTGGCGATGCTTGTTTCAACTGACAAGCCACTCTATCAACCCGGGCAAACTGTATATGCGCGATTACTGATGCTCGGTCCAGCAAAACATGCTCTGGCGAATAGAGAGACTGAGTTTACGGTCACTGACCCCGAAGACAATGTGGTTTTCTCTTCCTCCATTAAGACCTCTCGTTTCGGTATTGCCAGCGCCGAATGGACCATTCCAGATCGTACTCGACTTGGTGACTATCGTCTTGAATTTGAAGATAGCGACGACGACGACCACTCTGCTTCTGCGATTGTAAAAATTTCGCGCTACGACCTGCCAACATTTTCAGTTAACGCAAAAACTGATCGACCCTATTACTTAAAAGGTGAGGACGCGAGTGTTGAAGTCAGCGCCGACTATCTTTTTGGTCAACCAGTAAAACGCGGACATGTGCGCCTCGTGAGAGAAACAGAAAGAATATGGAATTATCGCGAACAAAAATACGACATTGAGGAAGGCGATAAATACGAAGGGGAAACATTGGCGGATGGCAGTTTTAAAGCGCAACTTAACTTGCATGCGGATTATGTGAAGTTGGAAGAGGAGGACTACAGTAGGTTTCGCGATTTACCTTACACCGCATATTTCACAGATGCGACTACAAATCGCACGGAACAACACCGTTTCAATATTCGACTTACGAAAGACGCAATCCACATTTACGTGATCAGGCCTCGTGATTCTTACTATCAAAACCGATTGCTGCCAATTGAATTCTTTGTCTCAACCTTCTATGCAGATGGAACCCCGGCTCCTTGTACATTGACCGTCAGTGTCTCCAACTCGGGTAGCGAGGGCACAAAAGTTTTGCGGCAAATTCGGACCAATCGTTTTGGATTGGGAAGGGTTTCGCAACTGCAGATTTCCAAAACCGACAGAGACAACTCCTCAGTCGATCTTCAATTAGAGGCTCAAGACAAGAGTGCGAAAACTGGTAGACACACTGAAACTCTAACGCTGAGTAATGACGCTGAGGTTCGAGTCGCCACCAGGAAGTCGTTACTGGCCCCTGGCGAGCCCATCGAAGCTACCATTACATCGAGTATTTCAAATCTCGATTTGGATGTTAGCGTCGTTGGTAATGGAATAATCATCAATTCACAGCGATTAAGATTGCGCGATGGCCGTTTAACTCTTTTGCTTCCCTACCGGCCCGAATATAAAGACGAACTAACGATCTGGGCTTATGCAAAGTCAAATTCTGACAATCAAGACTTCATATCGGGCGCGCACACGGTTCTCTATCCACGCAATCGAGATCTTAATTTGAATCTGGAATCCAGCGGTCAAAGTTACAAACCTGGCGAACAAGCTCATGTGCAATTCCGCGCAGTTAGTTCGGACGGAAAGCCTGTGGAGACTGCATTGGGTGTGGTAGTTACGGATCGAGCCGTCGATGAAAGAGTCAGGACCAACCAAGATACTGGTTACGGAGACTTCCTGAGTAGTGTCAGAACGTTCATCGACTCGGGAGATGCAATCGGTGCAATTACTAGAAACTCGCTGGAGCGAATCGATTTGACCAAGCCAGTTTCAACGGATCTCGCCCTGGTTGCGGAAGCACTGATGAATCAAGGTCACAGCTTTGAGGCAATGGTTCTCGAAGGCGAGGACTACGATCGCAATCAAGCAACCGTCTTTTTACCTTTGATTAACAAACAACTTAAGCCGTTTGATGATGCTTTAAAAAAGATCTACGCCACTACCAAAGTCTATCCGAGGAACGAAGCGACTCTTCGACAATTATTAAGTACAGCAGGATTTGATTTTCAGTCACTGCGTGATCCGTGGGGTCTTCCCTATCAACCTCACTTCACAATCGAACAAACACAGGATGTTTTGGTTCTTCGTTCTGCCGGCGCCGATAAGATTATCGACAGCAATGATGATTTTGATGTGGCTCGATCGAGTTGGCTTTACTTTCAACCAAGTGGTGAAATCATCAACCAAGTGGTGCAGGATTATCATAGGCGCACTGGTGGGTATATTCGGAGTCTCGAAACTCTGAAGACAGAACTTCGCGGCAAAAATATCGACCTGGACTCACTGAAAGATCGATGGGGGGCGCCTTACAAGATCTCTTTTGAGGTCAATGGAACAAACTACCAGATCAGATTCTTAACTTCGCAGCCTGGTAATGTTCCCGCAAACGATTACCCGTTCGAGGTTTGGCGGTCTTCAATTGATTACTTTGCCGAAAACCGCCTCAATATTGATGCTGTCCTCGCCAGGCAAGCAAAGAACACTGCTTCATTTCCCGGCGAGTTCAGCGAACTTCACGACGTTCTCCTACGCGAGGGTATCGATACAAACAACTTACGCGATCCCTGGAACAGGCCGTACTACTTCGTCTTTCAATCGACAGCTTATTACGGAAATCAGATCACAGTTCAGAATCGATCGGAGTATCAACGGTCTGCAAGTGAAACACTGCAAATAAAGCCGACAACGAACAGAGCTTCCGTCATAAGGATTAAAAGTGCTGGAGCCGATAATAAAGAAGCTACCGCAGATGATTTCGAAGTTGCTTTTTTTACGGCCACGCTCTCCGTGCA
>JBKPQV010000757.1:0-9676 GCA_046734235.1 Acidobacteriota bacterium | reverse complement strand
GCTCCGGATGCACCTAGATTTGGAATATTGGAATTTGCGACGAAGACAACCTGCGCAAAGGTAGCGGCAATACCGCAGAGCAAATAGAAGACTAAAAACTTGACGTGTCCAAAACTGTCTTCAACGTTATCTCCAAAGATCCAGAGGTAAAGCATATTGCCCAGCAGGTGCAGCCAACCTGCGTGCATGAACATCGAGGTAAAAACTGTCGGAAAATCTCCAACGGGATTGGCCATCAACCGGCGCGGGACGACGGACCACTGCTGAATAAAGCTTTCGCCTCCATTTAACTCCACGAGAAAGAAAAGAACATTCAAAACAATTAGTCCATAAGTCACGATTGGAAACGTTCTTCGGCCGGTGTCGTCATCACCAATTGGAAACATGGCTTCCTCCCTCTGTGTGATCAAACTTTGATCGGAGGGATAGCAATGCGGGTGCCAGTTTGATCAAACGCTTTTTGGTGGGATTTTCTGGCATCCCAATGCATCACTTCCAGCAATCTGTTTCAAATTAGAACGCCTCCTTGGAGTGCGGTGGCCTGGCACCGCTTTGTTACAGCGAGTCTCGGTCGATCTTGAACTCAAATCGGCTGGAATCCGAGACTTGAAAACCAGGAGCGTCCAAGGAGGTCATGATCGGCCAGATTCGCTATGACAAAGCGGTGCCGGGCCACCGCACTCCAAGAAGGCCATGATCGGCCAGATTCGCTATGACAAGCGGTGCCGGCCGCACTCCAAGGAGGCCATGATCGGCCAAGTTCGCTGTAACAAAGCGGTGCCGGGCCACCGCACTCCAAGGAGGACGCGATCCTCCCAGTGTTCGTGCGAGTTCGATTTTTTTGAACCCGTTCAAAATTTTTCTTGACACACCGAACATCCGGGATCTAATCTTCGTATAATTGAACGTGTTCAAATTCAGCTAAAGGAGGCTGAAAACCATGACAACCACATATACCTACCTGGTTTACCTTGCGATAAGTGTCGCCCTGACAATCTGGGTCGCAAGAACCCTGCACAAGAATGGACGCGTCTTCCTGGTGGACGTCTTCCACGGGAACGAGGCGCTCGCCGATTCGGTTAATCACCTGCTCGTGGTCGGCTTTTACCTGATCAACTTTGGCTATGTAAGCATGGCCTTGAAACTCGGTTACCTGGTCAACAGCACCCAGGAAGGAATTGAGGCGCTTTCCGTCAAGGTGGGAATGGTGTTGATCGTGCTCGGCGGCATGCACTTCTTCAACCTCTTTATCTTTAGTCGCATGCGACGCCGCAAAACAATCCACGACCATAGACCGCCAATCGCTCCGGATGCCTTCACCGCTATAAAACAGGAGGCGTGACATGCTCTCCCTGACCGTTCTTTACGATCCCGATTGCGGACTGTGCCGGCGAGCCCACGACTGGCTCGCCGAGCAACCAAAGTTGCTCGATCTGATCTTTGTACCCTGTGCCTCGGACGAAGCCCGGAGACGGTTTCCATTTCTGGATCACGACTTGACCAAACAGGATTTGACTGTGATTCGTTATGACGGCGCCGTCTATTTTGGGCCGAAGGCATGGCTGATGGTTCTGTGGGCATTAACAGGCTATAGGGAATGGGCTTACCGGCTGTCATCTCCCGAATTGCTGCCAACTACCAAGAAGGTAGTCTCAACAATTTCGCAGAACCGCTACCAGATTTCACGAGTGATTGGGTCTTAGGGCGCAGATTGGTCCAATCGGTCCTATTTAACTAACCAAAGATCGGACACTGAAGAATTCATGAGTGCGATGCAAAAAAAGAAATCAGCGAAAACCCAGAAAGGAGATCAGACTAAAGCGCTGATTCTCGAGACGGCACTGGCGATGTTTCAGGAACGTGGCTATGAGCAAACGACCATGCGAGCGATCGCGGAGAAAGCAAACCTCTCGCTCGGAAATGCTTATTACTACTTCCCTTCAAAGGACCATCTCATCCAGGCCTTCTACCATCGCACTCATGAGCAACATTTAGCCGCTTCACTTCCAGCTTTAGAGAAAGAGCGGACCTTGAAGTCTCGACTTTTAACGGTAATGCGTTTGAAGATCGAGACAATTAATCCGTATCACGAGTTTGCAGCAGCGCTTTTTAAGACTGCGGCCAATCCAACCAGTCCTCTTAATCCGTTTTCTGATGACTCCGATCCTGTGCGCCAGGAGAGTATTCAACTATTCGCGCAAGTCATTGAAGCATCAAAGTCGCGCATACCCAACGACCTGCTCGCTGAACTTCCCTACCTGCTCTGGGTTTATCACATGGGAATCATATTGTTTTGGATTCATGATTCATCACCACAACATCGACGAACTTATCGACTTGTGAATCACACCGTGGACCTACTCGACAAACTCATAACACTTGCAAGTAATCCGTTGATGCGACCGCTGAGAAAGCAGGCGTTGCGCCTGGTAGACGAACTCCGTGATGCCGCACAGGATTCAAACGACGAAAGCATAGGAAGGTGAATTATGAAAATCGCGATAACTGGCGCGAATGGATTCATTGGTAGCCATTTGGCACAACGGCTAGCAAGCGAAGGACATGAAGTTGTCTTGATCGATTGCAAAAAGCGGAATGGAGAAAACTGCTTCTCGAGTGATCTGTCTAACCTTCCACGTCTAATCAATGCCTTCAAAGGTTGCGATGCGGTCGCGCACTGTGCGGGTATCAACCGCGAGATTGGTAATCAAACTTACCAACGCGTCCATGTGGAAGGAACGCGCAATGTAGTTGAGGCCGCGAAGGCGATGGGTGTTCGCAAGATCGTCCTAATGAGTTTTCTCCGCGCGCGGCCTGGCTGCGGTTCCCCGTATCACGAATCAAAGTGGAAGGCCGAAGAGATATTTCGCAATTCCGGACTCGACTATACGATCATCAAAGCCGGTGTCGTCTACGGCCGTGGCGATCACATGCTCGATCATCTAAGTCACGCGCTACACACTGTCCCTTTGTTCGCTTTAGTAGGCTTGAAAGAAAAGACTGTCCGACCTCTCGCCGTCGAAGATCTGGTGCACGTGATGAGAGCTGCACTGGTCGACCGGCGACTAAAACGTCAAACCATTGCAGTCCTCGGTGCCGAAGAGATTCACCTCAAAGAAGCAGTTCGCCGGGTTGCTGAAGTGTTAGGCAAGAGACCGTTGATGTTTCCCTTACCAGTTTGGTGTCATCAACTCATGGCGAAAGTGTTTGAATTGACAATGGCGGTTCCGCTCACATCAATGGCCCAGGTACGGATACTGTCGGAAGGAGTAGTAGAACCAAGTTGTCCGGTTACTGCCCTGCCCTATGATCTAGTACCAACGCGACGATTCACAACAGAACAAATCCGGAGCGGTCTGCCTGCGCCCGGTTCTTTCTGCATCAACGATTTGAGATGGTGCCAATAGTTCAAAATATTTCTCCTCCGTGCCTCTGTGTCTCTGTGCCCTCTGTGTTGAAACAATAATCGGGAAAACAGGCGCCTCATCAAGACAGAGGGCACACAGACACAGAGGCACGGAGAGCTTTACACTTTTCGCTTCCCTGTTTACTCTCCGCCGGATGGTTCGCATCGCGATTATCGGCGGCGGTATTGGTGGTCTAACGACAGCCATTGCTCTTCGACACTTTGGTTTTGAGCCTGAGGTGTACGAACAGGCGCCTGCGTTACTCGACGTTGGTGCGGCGATTGCTATTTGGCCAAACGCCATGCGCGTTCTTGAATACCTGGGTGTTGGCGAGAAGGTCCGGGAAAGCTCCGGAGAAATCAGGGAAGTCCACTGGCAAGATCAAAATGGGCGACCGATCAATCGCGTCCGCATCATCGAATCTAATTCGACGCAAATACCCTCTGCTGTTGCTCTGCACCGCGCAGATCTGCAAGACATTCTCCTGCACACTTTGCCAAATGGCTCAATCCACCTTGGCAGCTCATTGATCGAACAGAGTCAGAACAACACTTCCGTTGAAGCTCATTTTGCTAATGGCTATTCATGCGAAGTCGATCTTTTGATTGCTGCTGACGGAATTCATTCTCGGGTTCGGAGTCAGTTGATCGATGAAACGCCTCCAAAATACAGGGGCTATACAGTTTGGAGAGGCATCTCCCCAATCATTCCGGCGTCAATACCGGCGGCTACGGCCATCGAGTTTCATGGGCGTGGAAAACGTTTCGGTCTTGGACCTGTCGGAAACGGAAAGTTGGGTTGGTGGGCGTCAGCTAACGCAGCAAACACCAGCGCAAAGGTTGAGGAGCGTAGCGCTGACCGGAAAACCTGGAGACAGGGTGAGCCCGTAGCTTCCCGTCATCCGTCCGATACTCAAAATGACTTATTACGATTATTCGATGGTTGGCATCGACCGGCGATACAGCTCATCGAATCGACTCCCTCGTCGTCGATCTTGAAAACAGGTGCTTTTGATCGCCAACCTAACAGCAAGTGGGGACTCAATCGGATCTCAATGCTCGGTGACGCTGTTCATCCCACAACGCCAAACTTCGGACAAGGAGGATGCATGGCAATTGAGGATGCCATGGTCCTTGCTCGATGTCTTCAAAATTATGGTCCAGGCGAGAATGCACTGCGAAAGTACGAACATCTTAGATTCGGACGTACGTCCGCGATCTCACGTTATTCGCGTTTATATGGAAGTGTCGGTCAATGGGAGAACATCTTTGCGAGAGGTTTTCGGAGGAGTATGCTCTCACTCGTTCCGGAAAGTATTGCCAGGCGAATGATGCAAATTGTTTTCGATTACAACGCGTGTGAAACAAGGATCTAGCTGCCCGACAAACTTTAGAGGTATACAAAAGTCATCCAAGACACCATCGGGCTTTAGCCGCATGGAGTTTCAACTTCTGCACTAAACAGCGATGACCTTGCAAGGCTATAAGACACCACAAGCTTTAGCTTCGTGGAGTTTCAACTTCTTCACTAAACGCACCCACCAAAGACCCATAGACCCCACAGGCTTTAGCCTCGTGGAGCCTCAACTTCTTCGCTACAACGCGCCCACCAAGAACCGAAGACACCACAGGCTCCTCGGGATTTTCGATTTCTACTTCACTACTATTAAAGTCTCAAGGCAAGGATCGTAGCGAAGAAATTGAAACTCCACGAAGCTAAAGCTTGTGGCGTCTTCGAGTCTTCGGTGGACTCGCTGTAGCGCAGAAGTTGAAACGCCACGAGGCTAAAGCCTGTGGTGTCTTCGGAGTTTTGATGAGTTCATGGTAGCGAAGAAGTTGAAACTCCACGAAGCTAAAGCTTGTGGTGTCTTCGTTATCGACAAACTGAAGACAAAAAAACGGATCAGCCGTTCGACTGATCCGTGTTATCCGTGAAAATCCGGTTAACCCTGATTACTGGTTCAGGGTACCTGGGGCGCCGGCTGCGACTGGATTGCCATCGATATCCAAATAAGTAATCGGAGCGACGTTAGTTGCCTTCAAAGCAGCCTCCACCGCACTCCTATCACCCACAATCACAATCGCCAGTTTGGAAAGATCAATGTACTGCTTTGCCACTCGCAGTAGATCCTCTTTCGTTACTGCGGACACATTCTTTGCATAGGTCTGATAGTAATCATCTGGCAGACCCTGGACCGCCAGGCTGGTAATCGAACCGCTAATGGCAGTAACTGAAGAAAAGCGCGCGGGCAATCCTTGAATTAGATTTTCCTTCGCTGTCTTTAACTCTTCATCAGTTATTGGTCGCTCACCTTCAATACCCTTAAGTTCTTTCATGAACTCGATTAGGGCAGCATCAGTCTTTGCGGAGAAAATCGAGCCGCCGGCGCGAAAAGGTCCAGGCCCCTTACCAAAACCAAATCCCGAGTTCACTCCGTAGCTATAGCCTTTTTGCTCGCGAAGGTTCGCGTTTAAGCGCGATTGAAACTGTCCGCCAAGAATTGTATTCAAGACCTGGAGCGCAAAGTAATCAGGCGTATTGCGTGGTGGTCCAGGGAGGCCGATATTAAAGACAGACTGAGCGGAACCCGGCTTATCAACAAGATAAATCTTCGAAGGTTGAAGCTCTGGAACCTTTGGATAATCAAATGATGGTTTGCTACCTGCCTTCGTCCAACCTGCGAGTCCTTTTTCAATAGAAGCCTTAACCGTCGCCGCTGTGGTATCACCAACCACCGTGATTATTGCGCGGCCAGGTTGGTAATAGGCCTTTTGGAATGCGACAACATCATCGCGTGTGATTGCTTTGATCGAAGCCTCAGTTGCTCGTTGGCCGTATGGGTGATTCGAACCGTAGAGCACTTTCGAAAATACCTGCCCCCCAATCACGGTTGGTTGATCTTTCGCCTGAGTAAGGCCAACTAATGTCCTTCCGCGCAACCGTTCAAGCGCTTCCGCAGGAAATGTTGAGTTCAACAACATGTCGGCAAGAAGAGCCAGGGTCGGCTCAAAGTTTTTCGTCGTGGAGACGAAACCAACGTTGCCATCTTCACCACTAATGTTGCCGTTCAAATTGGTGCCAAGCATTTGGAGTGCATCCGAGAGTTCATCGCCTGACTTGGTCTTTGTTCCCTCAGTCATCATTGAGTTGGTCATCGCAGCGAGACCGCGCTTATCGGCCGGCTCAAACTGGTTCGAGCCGCCAATGAAGGTGATGTTGAAGGAAATGAGAGGCAGGTTGTGACGCTCGGAAACGATAAGTGTGGCGCCATTACTAAGTTCGCTCTTGGTCCAAACCGGTACACGCAACACCGGGTTTGGTCCCGGCTCAGGGACTTTAGTGCGATCGAGCGGCTGTTGAGCAAGCGATAAGACGCTGCTAATCGAGATCAGAAGAACTGCCGCCAGGGCAATTGCAGGATTGTGTCGTTTCATTGATTACCTCCTCTGGCTCCAGTCAACAGCAGACTTACAGTTTCGCTCTCCGTCGACTTTGAAGCTTCATCCCTCTTTCCCTTCGGCACGACACTCAGAACGATACGATTGCCACCGAGATATTGCGCGGCGACGCGTTTCACATCGGCAGCCGTAACTGCCAGGGTATCGGCATAATCCTTGGCGAAGTATCCAGGATCACCGTGAAAAACTGCGCCATAAAGCAACTGATTTGCTTTACCAAGATTCGATTCGAGACCACGCAGAAAACTTAGTTCGAGCCCCGCCTTCGAACGTTGCAATTCATCAGCAGTTGGTCCTTCACTGATAAACTTTTGCAGCACCTTATCAACTGCGTCTTCCAGTTCAGTTAGTGAATGGCCAGGTCGCGGAATCACAACCAACTGAAATGCTCCTACGTCTTCGGTGCCGTTTTGAAATGCGAAAACATTCGAGGCTATTTGAGTGTCGTAGACCAACGCCTTAGTCAGACGTGCCGTTCTTGAACCAGTAATGATTGAACTCATCACTGAAAGCGCAGTGTCGTCACTGTTTTTGACACCTACTGATGGCCACTGAATGTAAAGCCTCGGCACCTGTACGCGATCTTCATAAACGAGTCGTTTACCTACGCTGAGCTTTGCCGGCGGTACATTCGGGCGCTCAACCTTCTGCCCTTGCGGCAGATCGGTGAAGTATTTCTTGATCCATTCTTTTGCCTGGGCTGGATCGAAGTCGCCGACGATCGCAATCGTCGCATTGTTTGGCGCATAGTAAAGCCTGAAAAAAGCTTTGACATCCTCTTCAGAAGCAGCACTCAAATCGTCCATGGAACCGATCACCGGCCAGGAATAGGGATGGCCTTTGGGAAACATAGCCGCAGAAAAGATCTCGCCAACTCGACCGTAAGGTTGATTGTCATAGTTTTGGCGGCGCTCGTTTTTCACGATGTCGCGCTGAGCATTCAACTTGGCAATGTCGAGCTTATCCAAAAGAAAACCCATGCGATCTGCTTCGATCCAGAGGTTTGCCTCCAAATAGTTTGACGGGATGTTTTCGTAATAGTTGGTGCGATCGTTCGTGGTCGAACCGTTGTTATTACCGCCAACGCCTTCAGTGAGACGGTCTTGCAAGCCGTAAGGCACATGACCAGAACCGGTGAACATCACATGTTCAAACAGATGAGCAAAGCCAGTACGTCCGGCCGTTTCATTCTTAGAACCTACGTGATACCAAACATCAACTGTGACGGTTGGCGTAGTCTTATCTACCGACATGATCACCGTGAGACCGTTTGGTAGTTTGTAGGTCTCGTGAGGGATCTTAATTGCGGTGGAGGCTGCCTTCTGTCCCAGAACTGGCTGCACTACAGAGATAACTAGCAGCAGCGCAATGAGAGACAGAACACTTCTTTTGTTATTCACGAACGACTCCTTTCGGGTGTTGGATCTTTTCCAGGTAAACCAAGGCGTGCGGCCGTATCCTATGAGCGCAAAGCGAGGCTGTCAACTCAGATTAGGTAGGTTTTTGGGCATGTACGAAATCTTGGATCTTTTTCGAGAATACCGGTAGTTCTTTTACACCAAGACACGAGGACACAAAGACACAATTTTCCTAAATCTAAATTGTGCTTCGAGTCTTTGTGATTTTGTGGTTTGTCTACTGACTTGAAACGCCCATCTTTGATAATAATCAGCACGAAGATTTACTATCTCCCACATGAAAGCAATTCAAGTTTCCCAAACTGGTGGGCCAGAAGCGCTCACCCTTGTCGACGTACCGGTCCCGACAATCAAACCAAACGAGGCGCTGGTCGAACTGAAAGCATCAGGCGTCAACTTCATAGACGTGTATTTTCGCGAAGGACGTTATCCATCGCCTTTACCTTTCATAAATGGACAAGAAGGCGCCGGGATCGTCAAAGAAGTGGGCAGCGAAGTCACCAACGTCAAGGCAGGTGATCGTGTTGCCTATACGAGTTCGGTAGGAAGCTACGCCGAATTTGCCGCCGTGCCTGCCGCGCGCCTCGTGAAGATTCCTGACCCGTTGAGCTTCGAACAAGCAGCTGCTGCGATGCTCCAGGGCATGACTGCACACTATCTTTTATACGGCAGCTACAAACTACAGAGTGGTGAGACTGCATTGATTCATGCTGCTGCTGGTGGCGTTGGACTGCTGTTGGTCCAATTGGCGAAGAGGATTGGCGCGCGTGTCATCGCAACCGCAGGCACTGCGGAAAAGGCACAACTCGCGCGCGATGCCGGCGCAGACGAGTGCATCATCTACACACAATCCGACTTTGAAGCGGAGACAAAGCGACTCACCGACGGCAAAGGTGTTCACGTTGTTTATGACGGGGTAGGTAAAGCAACATTTGATAAAGATCTCGAAGTGCTAAGGATGCGTGGGTATTTGGTTTTGTTTGGCGGCTCGAGTGGCGCGGTTCCACCTTTTGATCTAATCAAGTTGTCTCAAAAAGGATCGCTGTTTATTACAAGACCGACGCTGGCCCACTACACTGCCACGCGGGAAGAACTTGAGTGGCGCGCTGGGGAGATCCTGGGAATGATCTCGCGCGACGAACTCAAGCTTCGGATACATAAGGCGTATCCTCTTGCTGAGGCTGAACAAGCGCATCGAGATCTGGAAGGACGAAAAACGACAGGTAAGTTGATTTTAGTGCCTTAAAAGATTTATTAGTCATTGATCATTTGACATTTATCATTTGTCATTTGAGACGCTCCGCGCACCAAGTGTGTCCGAGATGCTTCAGCTTGGGGCGCAGAAGTCAGTACCGTCACGCGGTAGCGTCGGGTCGCCTCGATTCTGTGGGCC
>JBKPQV010000756.1:0-16808 GCA_046734235.1 Acidobacteriota bacterium | reverse complement strand
GCTTGTAAATGGCCACGGCAGGTCTATAATGCCTTGGAGTCTACCGGCCACATCCCAACCCGAATCGGAGGGTCTTTCCGTGAGAAGAATTGTTAGCCTTCCAACACTATCCATTTTTTCCAGCTTATTACTGGTTTGCTGCTCGGTTGTTTGTCTCGGGCAGAACCGGGAAAAGTTCGTTATTTCAGCCAAAGCTGGTGGGATCAATGCCGTGACCGGTCAGGCCGCCATGCATGCCAAGGGTGAGACAGACTGGCAGCAACTAATGATTACGGATGATTTGCAGGCAGGCGATCGTGTCAGAACCGCCCCGGATGGCCGCGTAGAGATTCTGTTGAATCCCGGCTCCTATCTCCGTATGGGTGGAGACTCTGAAGTCGAACTGGCCAATAATTCCCTGGCTAATTTGGAGCTCCGCTTATTGCGTGGCACTGCTATCGTTGAGGCAACTGGGATGGAAGACACCCAGATGCAGATTAACATCAGCACCCCGCACGCCAAGTTGGCGATCGACAAACAGGGTCTTTACAGGCTGAATGTGGTGCCGGACGACGCCACCGAACTGATCGTTCGCAAGGGTCGCGTAATCCTTGGTGACTCCAATACCAAGGTGAAAGGTGGCTGCAAGGTTACCTTCAGCGCCACTGCCGTCTCCGTCGCGAAGTTGACTGATGAAGAAAAGAAACATGAGAAAGAGGTAGCGATTGAGCTTTGGAGCAAGCAACGCGCCGAAACTCTTGCCAAGGCCAATAGCCGTATTAGCGGACGAACTTTCGGTTCGGCTTTCGCCAGCCTCGGCAGCACCGACCTCTTCTTTTTCGGATCGCGGCACGGTCTGTGGTACTACAACAGCCGGTATGCTTGCTACACTTTCTTACCGTCTGCGTACGGCTACTCAACTGCGTACGGAGGCTCCTACTCAACTACAATCTATGGAGGCTATTACGGCGGAGGCGGCACCTTCGGCGGCTACGCTGGTGGTAGCTATCCAACCGCGGGAACTTATAATGGAGGCGGTGGGCGGCCAATGCCTTCATCAGGTAGCTTCCCGGCGAGCAGCTCAGGATCCAGTATGCCCGCATCGGCACCGACTCGCACAATGCCTCAGTCAGCACCGCCAAGTATGCCTAGCAGTGATAGCGGGTCAAGAGGCTTTCGCAGTGAGCGGACGGTGGAACCGGGCAGACCCTAGCTAGGTTGACGGGCGTTCGACGCGTTCGGGTGAGCTACGCTTAGTTTCCCTAAACAATTCTTCTAATTCCTGATTAATCATAGCTTTGATTTCGGGAGCCTTTAGTCCTGCGAGGACTAATTGCGTCAAAGCAGTCCGCAGCTGAACGCGGTGCCGATCCTCCGGTTTCTCGCTGACGGTGTGAGAGATCACCACCGCGCCAGAACCATGTTTAACCCGAATCAGACCTTCCTTTTGCAGCTTGCGGTAGGCAAAAGCAACGGTATTCAGGTTCACGCCGAGATCTGACGCTACTTGCCTGACTGGTGGCAACAGAGTCCCTTCCGCCAACTCACCCCGGGCAATGAGGGTCTTTATCTCATCCACAAGTTGCTGATACAACGGCCTCGCGTCTCGTTCATCCACGGTAACGTACATATTGTCTAGTGCATGTATACAATAGACAATAGCACGGTGTCTAGCTATTTGGGATATAGTGATATACGGAATCACTCGCCTCGAGCCAGGGATCCCGAATATGAATGTCGTAAAACACTTAACAGCAAGTTTATTGTGCGGTCTTCTTTCCTTGTTATTCACTGCCATCGTGCCGTGCGACGGCAAAAAGGCGATGGCGCAGAACGCGACGAATTCGCCAAAATTCGAGTCGACAACTCAATTAAGTCAACGTGATTCCCCGATAGTTGCCAGAGTTCTTAGCACAGACCCTTTTCTTATCGAGACGGTTGAAGACCCAACGAAAGGGAGCAGTGCGTTTTACGCTCCACGACCGATCAGTAGAAACATTCAGCATTCGACTGCTGAAATTATGCAGCTCCGGTACGGAGATATCATCACCGGTCGTGTGTACTCTTATCTTTATGACGCCGGAGAGCTCGCATTGGGAACTGGTATTAGAAATATTCGAAAGCTCGGTGAGCAGGCAAAGGCCAAATACAATAAGAAAGGGTTTCTTCTTTCTTACGCGCGCCTCACAAACACTCCTAATTCATATCTGACTATTTACCGTGATGGGACGATACTCTGCCAGGATACGCCCGGGAACTACATCGAGAATAAAATCCTGTCGAACGACGAGCTAAAGAAACTGATCTCTGAGTTCGAGGCTGAAGGCATTAATGATCTTCCTTTCGAAGCAAAACTAAAAGAATTCGATCCGGCTCTCATCTCTTCAATTGGCAAGTATCAGCAACTGGGTCTCGCGAATCCCTCACCTAATCTCAAACGGTTTCTGGCACGGCTTGACTCTTTAATCGATAAATACATCAACAGTGCCACTTATCGAATCACTTACTATCGGCGTTTTCTCATTAAGGATTGGCCTTACGAGAACATCATTGCCCTGGATGAAATTACGGATAGCTTTGGCAATGACTATCGGTACAAGCACCAAGCTAGGTTGTCACTGATCAAACCCTCCGCCTCATTTATTGAGGAGACGGTAGAAACTTGCAAAGACTCTTGTTTTCTTTATCAATACAAGAACAAGTTATATGCCTTCTACTTATTAAACAGTTGTACGGATGAAACAGGAGGAACCTGGGCGTGCTTTCGGGCAACTGAACTGGCGTTTGGCAAAATAGACAGCACGACAAACTGGGGATACATAGATTGGCCAACGGATGTAGGTGTGAGATTAAGTGAGATACCAAAGGATGGTTTAGATATCCCCGCCGATGAATACATTAAGCACAGCGCGTTTTATACGCGACTCCTAACTGGTTCCAGGTTTATGTACAAGGAAGGCAACTACATCTATCAAGGAATTAACACCCTGTACCATTAGCCCCTTTTCGATCCAGCTCCCACCACTCGAAGCCCCTGGACTTCTAAGTTGAAAGACCACCGACATAGTCGGTGGTCTCTCGCTCGCCCGGGAAGCACGCCTTCAATTGTCATTGCAGCGGTTCAACCTCAATACGTCTGCCTGTATTTGTTCCTCCTACTGAAAACAAAACATTGTCGGAAGTATCCAGAACCTGAGCTTGGAATACGCCACTATAGTTGTTTCCCGAATTATCTACCGTGTAGGTTCCACGGACCTTCAGTGTCCCTACCAAATTTCCATTCAGGTCAGAAATCAGCTCAAGAACTGTCCAGGAGAAATTCCGATCTCCTTGTGCGGCCCAGGCGCCAGTGCCGGCGCTAAAGAGCTGACCAGCCGAGAGGTTTACGTTTCCCTGGTCTGCTACCGTAACGGTCCCGTCAGCCGAAAAGTTAACGAGTGACTTCAACGGCGGCATGAATCCACCCTCGAAAGTTACTGTCTCGATCCAGCTGCCAACCAGGTTCTTCTTTTGCGAGCTATTGGCTTGCTGAACTACAGAATTTGATGCGAAACGAACTGCCTTTTCCTTTTTTGACCGATATGGTTGCGCGCCAACTACAGTAGTCGAGAGGATAACCACCATCACTAACAACGACGAAAATCTGCCTTTTGCTGCTACTCGACTACCAGACTTTTCCGAAGACTCACTGATGTACATAGCTCTCTCCTTATCAACTTAATTGGTTGGAATTGCGAGCTAAAAACATTCCACGAGCAAACGCCGAATCTCGATGATTGCGTTGCTGCTAAACAGGGCGGACGTTACAATTTGCCGACCCTATGATCCTGACGAATGTTCAAAGGGCGAGGAAACAACAGCAACACTATCAGCAGGTCCGGTTGGTCGCTCGGTGATGTTTCAGCACATCGCGACCGTAAAGCGGCTACCGTTTAAAGTCTCAAGGAAACTCTAATTTTCTTTCAGGTTCCGTCTAAGGGCGGAGATTTGGCTGGATAAAGTGAGTGATCACGAAAGACTTGAGTTCTGCTTCGGGCCATTTCGCCTGGATGTTGCTGAACGCCTCCTCTTGCGAAACGGTGAGCCGATAACCCTCCCTCCCAAAGCCTTCGAGACCTTGTTGGTGCTGGTTCAGAACCCTGGTCGCCTCATTACAAAACGAGATTTGATGACTCAATTGTGGCCCAACACGTACGTGGAAGAGGCCAATCTGGCTAACAACATTTCACTGTTACGGAAGGTTTTGGACGATGATCGCCAGGTATGTAAGTACATTGAGACGGTCCCGAAGTCAGGCTATAGATTTGTCGCAACCGTGACGGCGCCCGCGGCGGTGACAGATATCGCCCGAGAGAAGATCTCGCAGGACACGACTACAAGTCTCAACCCGCTAAAAAGACTCTGGCTGGCCGTGACTCTGGCTGGCATGGTCTTAGCTGTCATCGGTGGCTATTACTTTTTCCGGTCACGCAACCCGTCTCGTGCACAGGCAGCGCCTGCGGCACTGAAATCACTAGCCGTGCTGCCATTCAAACCTCTCGTGGAAACAAGTCGCGACGAAGTACTTGAAATGGGTGTTGCCGATACCCTGATTACGCGCCTCAGCAAACTAAAGCAGATCAATGTAAGACCGATCGGTGCTGTTAGTAGGTATGCCAACCTTGAGCAGGATCCGATAACGATTGGTCGAACCCAGCAAGTCGACGCAGTGCTGGATGGTAGCATTCAGAAATCAGATAACAAGATTCGCGTGTCGATCCGCCTTGTTCGTGTCGCAGATGGAGCAATACTTTGGGCAGGCCAATTTGATGAAAACTACACCGACATATTCACGCTTCAGGATGCGATTTCCAATCGTGTGGCAGAGGTGTTGATTCCGAAGCTCTCCAGCGAAGAGAAGGAAGCGCTGCACCGGAGAGATACTGAAAACGTCGAAGCTTACCATTTGTATCTTAAGGGACGTTATTTTTGGAGTAAGTTTACCGAGGAAGGATTACAGAAGAGTATTGATTTCTACAAACAGGCCCTGGATAAAGATCCAAACTATGCAATTGCCTATATCGGATTGGCCTCATCGTATGTAGTGCTTGGCGTCAACTACCATCCTCCGAAAGAAATGATGCCAAAAGCAAAAGCTTATCTGTCGAAGGCCCTGGAACACGACGTCGCGCCCGCTGATGCCCACGTAACACAAGGGGTGATTAAGTACTTCTTTGACTGGGATTGGGCAGGTGCGGAGAGTGACCTTAAACAAGGTATAGAGCTCGGTCCAAGCGATGCAGCGAGCGCTCACGGATTGTACGCCTACTATCTGTGGACCACCGGGCAGTTCACCGAAGGAATCGCCGAAATGAAACGCGCACAGGAACTTGATCCATTGTCCTTGACTCTCAACGAAGATTTGGGCGTTGCTTACTATCACTCACGTGATTTTGACCAGGCAATTCAGCAACAAAATAAGACTCTTGAATTGGATTCCAACTATTTCTTTGGCTATCTACGTCGCGGACAGGCGCATACGCAGAAAGGCATGTTTAAGGAAGCAATCGACGATCTAACAAAGGCTCAAACCCTCTCGGGAAATTGGCCGGCGGCAGTTGCGGAACTCAGCTGTGCTTACGCGTTGTCAGGTCAAAAGAACAAAGCACGAGCAATGCTGAATGAACTGAAGGAAAGGGCGCAACGAGAATACATCGATCCGTACATGATTGCGCTCGTCCATACCTCTTTGGGAGATCGAGATGCAGCTTTCGAGTGGCTGGGGAAGGCATATGAGTCGCGGTCTCCATGGATAGGGTGGTTGAAAGCAGAACCAAAGTTCGATCCCCTCCGATCTGATCCACGTTACGACACTTTCCTTCGTCAAGTTGGATTGCCGGAATAATTTTGGATCTTCAGCCGCGAAGCGGCCAAAGCATAAAGCCCAGGGTGAAGCGAGGCTCGCGAGCGGAACCCTGGGTAGGGGGATAGGAGTGTTCGAAGCGTCCTGAAAGGACGCGCGCTGGACCGTCGCCCTTCAGATTGCAGCGAGACTTAGATTACGCGGATGGTGAACGAGGGCAGTGCCTCTCGCTCGCGTCCTTTCAGGACGCTCTCATCTTTACTTAATCGCTAACCCAGGGTTTCGCTCGCAAAGCCTCGCTTCACCCTAGGCTCTATGCTTTGGCCGCTCCGCGGCAATTTATTAACTACTGTTGGCGCAGGTAAGCCAACAATGGTCTCAACTTCGTTGAACCTTGCCAGTTATGCTAGTGGAGTAGGTTAGCAACAGTGAGTGCAGCCTCGATCACGCCTGCGGCGCCAAAAATTGGACTCATCGTATCGCTCACAATGAACAGATTTGGAATCGACGTTCTGAATTGAGCCTCTGACTGCCAGGATTCAGGAGTTGCTGCGACCCCGAGAACCATTCCTAGTTTGCGCCGCGTTTGGTCATAAGAGGTTCGCGGGTTAGCAGTTTCTATAACCTCGATTCCAGCACCGAGTTCTGGTAACGCTTGGTGTAGCCTGGTCCATAGTTGTTCGAGAGTTGTTTGATCCCAAGCTTCGTAGTCCTCTTCGCTTGTTTGAAACGAGAACCAGGGAGTGACTTCGGTCGCTGCTTTGATCGTAACCGCATGCTTGCCGTCGCGCAGTTGCTCACCAATAGAAATCGTAAATTCCTTTGAAAGGTTTTCTTCTTCGCTGGCGACTTCAGCAGCTACCAGGAGGTAGTTGGCTGGTAGTCGTTGGGCTGCTTCGTTGTCTATAGCTGCGTAGATAACGTAAGCACCTTTGGCTTGTGTTCGAGCGAGGTGGTTCTTGATCTCACCAGGGGTGCGGTTGAGACCAACGAGTTTTCCGTACGTGTCCCAGATCGTCAGGTTACTGACAATTGCATGATTAGCCAGAATCCTTTCTCCACTTAAAAGATCAACACCAATCGCATCACCGCTTTCGTTGTAAGCAAGACGCAAAACAGGCGAGTTGAGCCGGATAGTACCGCCTGACTTCTTAATGGATTCGGCGAGGCGTTCCGCGACGGTCGCTGTGCCTCCTATAATCGAATAACGCTCACTTCGAAGCTGGCTCAGCAACAAAGCGGCAGGAATCAAAGCACATTGATCTATTCCGGTTTGTAGAAAAGCGCTTACTTGAGCATCGATGAATTGTTGGAATAAAGAAGAACTTCCTTGTAGAGCCTCTCTTACGACGCCTGTTTTAGTCGCGCTTAGTATGGATTCCGCTTGTGAAGGTGAGCGAAATCTCCTGAATGCCTTTTCCAGAAGGCCCGTTGGAGCTGGAGAACTAAGTCGTTCTCTCCATGCATCGCTGATTCGTTTGACCTGTTGATAGAACCCCACTGCTGTTTCAGCGCAATCGGGAAAGAAACCTGCAATTTCATTCAAAAAGTCGACGTCGTTAATGCGGAGCCGGATATCACCTTTTCCGGCAACGCGAACCACATATTCAGTTTCAATCAGCTTTGTTTCGGGACACGCAACTGGCAACTCGACGAAGATCTGCTGATAAATCTCGTCAGCACCAAACCCAGTATGAAGTCCCATGCCGGGCTCGAAATCGTAGCCAGAAAATTCGACCCGGCCGATGCATCCACCCACCTGCGATTGTCTTTCAACCAGGCATACGCTAACCCCACGGGCAGCGAGCAGAGCTGCTACGGTTAGACCGCCGAGACCGCCGCCGACTACGACAACGTCGTACGACATGGTTTAGAAGAAATGATGAAAGACCCGAATGATCGCCAGCAGCGCGGGAGCTGGTTCAACCTTCTCGGGCTTCGTTATGAATGGTTCGAGGACTAGATAAAGCGATTGCAGGCCGTTAAAGATCAAGTGAACGACAACTGAAGGTAACAACCGGCCGCTGGTTGCCCTGATTGTGGTTAGTGTGACACTGAGGATTGTAATTACCAGGATTACACCAATGTTGTTCCGGTATTGAAGAACGTGAACGCCGGCGAACATAATCGACACGACCGCGATACCTCCCACCACACCGATGAGTCGCTGAATTGCGGGATAGAGAATGCCCCGATAGATTATTTCTTCAACCAGCGGTGCCGTTGCGACGGCAACGATTGCAGTCGCGACCCTTGCCTGAAAGGAACTCTCAATCAGTTTATCGAGATCAGTTTTGCCACCACCCAGAAAGTGCGTGATTAAGAGTCCTGCTCCGAGGAGCGTAATAGCTATCAAAAAACAGATGCCAAAACCAATCCAGGGCGCCACGGTTGGTGGCCAGGAAAATCCAAGCGTTTTCCAAAAGGGTAGCCGCCTCCAGTTTGTTACAACTGCCCAGGCAATAAAGAGAGTTACTAAGTGCGCCGGGATCACGCCAATTATGGACAGCAGGATAAACATCTTGTCCTGGGTGAGCACATCGGCGCTTAATGCCCCCTTAGTGGTCACCAAATAGATCAGGTAGGGAACTATCAGTAGTAACGGAACGAGTAACAACGCCATCACACTCCCTACCCAGGCAATCAGTGCTTTGAAGAACTCCCACAACGCGCTCGGAGGTGCAGGCGCAGTTGGTGTTGGTGGCGGTGTTTGCTGATCGATTAGGACTTCCGTCCCAGGTGGTTGATTTGCAAATGGAGAAGGATCGTTGGTAATCACTGGCGCGAGTTTAGGGGAGATGGTTTGTAGTGGTCAACCTCCGTCTGTCTTCTCTGCGCCTCTGCGTTCTCTGCGTCTCTGCGTTAGGAATGTTCATACTCTTCTAAGTCATTCTCAACGCAGAGACGCAGAGAACACAGAGGCGCAGAGAAAGCTAAACCGCGGGGTAACTTGCCTCGAGCAGAGGTGAACCAATTCTTGGCGCTGCTAACATCAGGCCAATTATGCTTTTCGCATCTTCGATTTCTCCATCAGTGATCATTTCCAGCGCTTCCGCGAAACTGACGCGAACGATTTCAATGTTCTCATCGTCATCAAGACGTTGAGCTGTTTGCGTTAGATCAGTCGCGAGATATAGCCACATCTTTTCTTCACAGAAACCAGGAGAAACATAGAACTCGCTCAACTTTTCCAAACTGCCAGCGGTGAAACCAAGTTCTTCTTCCAACTCGCGGGCGGCGCCTGCTTCAGGTACTTCGCCATCATCAAGTGTTCCTGCTGGAAGCTCCAACAGATAACGGACAACGGGATGACGGTATTGTTTTACGAGCGCCACTGTGCCATCAGAAAATACCGGCACGATGACCGCACTTCCCGGGTGCCTGACGACATCTCTTTGATACACCTGCTCGCCTTCCTTAACTGTATCGACAGTGATGTCGAAAACTCTTCCTTCAAAAACCTTTTTACTGTCTATGGTTTTAGGTAGATCTTTCGGTGATGTTGTCATTTTCCGATACCAGGTTTTGTCGAACTTCGCCTATCAAGTAGAGCGAACCAGTGATGCATATTGTTCCCTCACTGGTTGTGCGTTCGGCCGCGATTTCTAACGCAGCTTCACTTGTCGGGGCCACAGTAACACGGCTCAAAGCAAATTCCGTTGCGACCTCGGCTAAGACCGTTGTGGAAGCGGTTCTTGGATTCTTAACCGGCGTCAAAATCAGTTCGTCCGGTAGAGGAAACAAGACTTTTCCCATGTCCCGTAAGTTCTTGTCTTGCATCGCCCCGAACACGATGGTTAGAGGGCGCGGTGCATATTCGTCCAGAAAGCGGCGGAGAGCTCGTGCACCTGCCGGGTTGTGTGCTCCATCCAGAATGTATGTTGGTATCCGGTCAATCCACTCAAGACGTCCGGGATGAGTTGCATCTTCAAGACCAGTTACAATTGACCGTTGGTCTATCTCGAATCCTCTGGCACGTAGCACCTCTGCCAGCTGAATACTGATCGCAGCGTTCTCGATCTGGTGTTGTCCTCGAAGCCCGAGCGAAACATTCTCATATTTCGCCGAGCTGGTTTCAAAAGTCACGCTAAACTTACCGCCACTGGAAACACCTTCTACACGGCTTTTACAACCATCAATCAGTGGCGACACACCAACTTCCTTGCATCGTTGCCGAATGGTTTCAAATGCCTCAGTCGCTTGGGGTGCTACGACCACGTCCACGCCAGGTCGAATAATGGCCGCTTTTTCCGACGCAATGCTACGGAGATCTCTGCCGAGATATTCCTCGTGATCAAAATCAATCTGGGTGATAGCGCAAATCTCAGCGTTCACAGCAGTAGTGGAATCGAGCCGGCCGCCCAAGCCTGTCTCAAGAATCGCTAACTCAATATTTGCTGCCCGAAACGCCACCAGAGCGATTGCTGTTACTTGTTCAAAGAAAGTGGGCAAAGCAGAGAGCCGACCGCTTTCGACCAGTTTGAGAGACGCTTCACGAATGGTGCTGGTATGCCGAGCGAATTCGTCCTGCGAAATTTCTAATCCAGCAACTTTTATCCGCTCAGTAATTCTTTGCAGATGAGGAGAAGTGTAGAGACCAGTTCGGATTCCGGCGCTCCGACAAATTGAGTCGAGAAATACCGCAGTTGAACCCTTGCCGTTGGTACCGGCAATTTGCACAGCGGGATATGCGCGTTCTGGGTTGTTGAGTGCCTGGAGAAGTAGTTCCGTGTTTTGCAGGCCAAGCTTTATGGTGAGGGTTTCGTGTCCGAGACTGAGGAGGTAATCGACCGCTTCATCGAACCGCATCTGTCAGTTTCGAGAAATAGCTCGGCGCCGTGCACGTTCGATATCCGACTCGCCGTGAATGTCCGGATTAAGCATGAAATTGAGCAGTCTTGTTATATGCGCTTTGAGTTCACGTCTATCAACAATGTCGTCGATCATTCCATGCTCGAGCAGGAACTCGGAGCGTTGAAAATCTTTTGGAAGTTTTTGCCGGATAGTTTGTTCAATCACTCGTGGGCCAGCAAAGCCGATCAAGGCTTTTGGCTCAGCAATGATCACATCGCCAAGCATCGCGAAGCTGGCGGTCACTCCGCCTGTAGTTGGATCAGTTAAGACCGAAATGAATGGTAAGCGTGCTTCGTCGAGCGCGGCCAGCGCCGCAGAGATCTTGGCCATCTGCATCAACGAAAGAGTGCCCTCTTGCATGCGAGCTCCGCCCGAGGCTGAGAAGATCACCACTGCGCTGCGTTCGTTCATTGCTCTTTCGATCAAGCGAGTGACTTTCTCACCAACGGCCGAGCCCATCGACCCCCCGATAAAAGTCATGTCCATAGCCCCTGCGCAAACGGGATGATCTCCAACTGTGCCACGCGCACTGATGATTGCTTCGGGAAGGCCTGAAACTGCTTTAGCTTGCTTGAGACGTTCAGGGTAGGGTTTGCTATCTGCAAATTCCAGTGGATCGATCGAAATCACTTCGTTATCGAGCTCTTCAAACTTGCCATCATCGAAGAGCAATTGCAGTCGTTCACGCGCGCCGATGCGAAAATGATAGCCACAGTGTTTGCAAACCTGCAGGCCGTCTTCAAGTTCGCCCTTGAACAGGTGCGCTTCACAGCCATCACACTTGACGAATACGTTTTCCGTCTTTACGACTCGCTGGTCAGGTGGAACAGCTTCGATTCGCTTAGCTTTTTTGTTGAACCAGGCCATGGGGTGACTTGAAGGTTAGCACAAACCTCCCGCGATTCCGAATCTCTGTGTCTCTCAGGTAAGTTTCGCGTTTCGAGTTTTAAAATTCGATACCTTGTTGCGCCCGAACTCCGGCAGTAAAGGGATGCTTGATTTCGGTCATTTCCGTGACAAGATCTGCAGTTTCAACCAGTTCTGGGGGAGCATCCCGCCCTGTAACTACGATATGGAGCGCTGGCTGCGCGGCTTTCGCCGTTTTGATTTCTTCAATGATTTCCGCGGTCGGCAACCATCCGTAACTCAGAACATAAACCAGTTCATCGAAGACGAGCATATCGTAGTCGCCGGAATGCAGTTTCTCGAGGCAAAGGCTCCAGGTGTCACGGGCAGTTTTGATGTCCTGCTCAGGGTTCTTTGTGTCCCAGGTGAAGCCGTCGCCCATGGTATGAACTTCAATGCCCAGCTTTTCAGCCGAGAGATGTTCACCGTAGCGATCATTGCGCGACTTCATGAATTGAATCATGCAACACTTCAATCCGCGTCCTGCTGCACGCATCATCAAGCCCAGGGCACAGGTCGTTTTACCCTTGCCGTTTCCGGTATGGACCATCAACAGACCACGCGTCTGTTCCTGATAGTCTTCACGCCGCCACTTGTATTTCTTTTCTTTGGTAGACATCGGGAAGGTGATTCACAAAAGCGCGACACCTGAAAGGCTTTAACCACGAAGTCACTAAGACTCAAAGGCACGAAATCAAAAACACTTAGTTGATTTAGCTTTTCGTGACTTCGTGTCTTTGAGACTTTGTGGTTAGATTTTTTCTCGTGCTCGAATCGGTTTGGCTTAAACAGTCACGCCGGGATCTCTTAGCGCATCTTCTGTAATGTCGCGCGCTCCATTAGCACGCTTCACTGCATCCAGAAGGAGTGACATGATCTCCGACTCTACGTCGTCCCAGTTGCCACGAAGTGTACATCCGGCGGCATTCCGATGGCCGCCACCGCCAAACTTCTCAGCCACCTTTGCGACGTTGACATCACCTTTCGAACGCAAACTCGTGCGATAGATTCCGGGCTCGCATTCCTTAAGCATTGCAACCGCCTCAACTTCTTCGACAGTCAACGGATAGTTTACAAATCCATCGGCGTCTTCGTCTGAGGCATGTGCTTGCTGTTGCATTTCCATCGATTGGCGCATGCAAGCTACTCGCCCAGTTTCATCACGTCGTGCTGTCGATAGGACTGCACCCATAAGTTGTATGCGGCTCCATGGGTAACTCGCAAAAACTGCTTCGGCCGTTTTTGCTGGTTTCACCCCAGTGCGAACCAACTCTGAAGCGACTTTAAAAGTTCGTTCGGTGGTGTTGGAGTAATGAAACGATCCCGTGTCTGTGATGAGCGCTGTATAGACACATTCGGCGATCTCTTTGGTTACGCGAACGCCGGTTGCTTTGCAGAGGTTGTAGATCATCTCGCCGACCGCGGATGCAGTTGAATCAATCCAGTTGATCGTGCCAAAAAGCGCTGTCGTTGAGTGGTGGTCGATATTGACTACAACCTGTTTTTCGAGATCGACCAATCCTGGACGTGAGATGTCGGAACACTCGATAACAAAAACTGCGTGATATGAAGGATCTACGGCTGGAACTACACGAACGTTATCGGCGCCGGGCAACTGCTGATAAGCATGAGGCACCGCATCCCGCATGATGACATCAACTTCTTTATCAAGCGCTCGTAATAACCAGTAAAGACCTAAAGACGAACCCAAACTGTCACCATCTGGGCGGATATGAGAGGTGATCGCGAAACGTCGTTTCGATTCGATCAGCTCGACTACTTGACTAAGCATTAATTATCAAAGGATGAAAGAATTTCGGATTTGGAATTTGGGATTGCGGATTTTCGTCAACCCATGCTTCCAATCAAAGACACAACGAGGACGGAAATTCGCAATCCGAAATTCCAAGTCCGAAATTCCTCACCCTTCATCCTTTCCTTTACTTTCCCACTCCCGCTCGATCTCGAGTAGTAACTGATCGACGCGTTCGCCTTCTTCCTCTACGCGATCACGCACGAAATGAAGTTCCGGTGTGCGTGGAAGATTAAGCGACAATCCCAATTGCTTCCTCACATAGGGAGCGGCATGTTTTAAAGCCGCCAATGCAGCTTTATGTTCATTTTCGTCACCGGCAATTGTGACGTAAACCCGTGCATCGCGTTTGTCGTCCGAGAGACGAACGTCGGTTACGGTAACCATCGTCAGTCGTGGGTCTTCGAGTTCATACCCAACAATCTGGGTGATCTCCTCACGAATGGTATCCGCAGTCCTTTCAGCCCGACGCATATCACCTGGGTGTCGCGTGACACCCGCTGCCTTTCTTACAATTCCGTCGCAGCAACTCGCTCAACGACGTAGGCTTCAATCTGGTCACTAACTTTTATGTCGTTAAAGTTTTCCAGACTGATACCACATTCAAATCCTTCGCGAACCTCTGACACGTCGTCCTTAAAGCGACGTAGCGAAGCGATGTTTCCTTCCCAACTAACTACCCCGTCTCTAATTAGACGGGCGCGTGCATTGCGTCGCACAATCCCATCGATCACCATGCAGCCGGCGACAGTTCCCGCCTTTGGAACACGGAAGACGTCGCGTACATCGGCTTTGCCAAGGATCTTCTCCTTCTCAATCGCCTCGAGCATGCCAATCATGGCTGCGCGAATCTCTTCTTCAACCTTGTAGATGATCGAGTGCAGTCGAATATCGACCGACTCCTGCTTGGCAACGTCAGCGGCGCGCGCTTCAGGACGCACGTTGAAGCCGATGATTACGACGGCTGACGATGACGAACCAGCTTGAGTTGCAGATCCCAGGAGTACGTCAGATTCGGTAATCGCACCAACGCCCGAACGAATTACTTTTACCTTCACTCGATCTGTTGACAGTTTCTGCAATGTCGACTTCAGTACTTCCACTGAACCCTGCACGTCAGCCTTAATAATGACCAACAACTCTTTTACTTCACTCTCGCCAAGCGCTTCGATACCACGTTTTGTTGTCTGCAACAGTGCTGCTTGTCGACTGAGCATTTGCCTATGCTGTGAAATTGATTGCGCCTTGGTAATGTCGGATACAACCTGGAAGCTTTCACCGGCTTGCGGAACCCCCTGAAGACCAAGCACTTCTACAGGTGTCGCTGGTCCAGCCTCCATAATAGGTTCCCCGCGATCGTTGAACATCGCGCGGACCTTGCCTGAAATCTGACCGACTATGAAGGGCTCATGAACCTTCAACGTGCCCTGTTGGACCAGCACTGTCGCAACCGCACCACGGCCGCGATCCAGCTTGGCTTCCAACACAACACCAGAAGCCAAACGAGTTGGACTGGCGCGCAGCTGAAGAATGTCGGAGGTCAGCAGAATGGTTTCCAGAAGCGTGTCCAGGTTTTGGCGTTTCTTGGCCGACACCTGAACCATTTCAGTCTGGCCACCCCACTCAAGTGGTGACAATCCCTGCTGCGCTAGTTCCTGGCGGACTCGGTCGGGATTAGCGTCTGGTTTGTCGATCTTGTTGATCGCGACAATAATCGGCACATTTGCCGCGCGTGAGTGCTCGATTGCTTCGATCGTTTGCGGCATAACGCCGTCGTCTGCGGCAACTACCAGCACGACGATGTCTGTCGCTTTCGCACCACGGGCCCGCATCATCGTAAATGCTTCGTGACCCGGCGTATCGAGGAAGACTACTCGTCGCGTTTCACCGGGGTTATCCGGGTTAGGAACTTGTACGCTGTAGGCACCAATGTGCTGCGTGATGCCACCAGCTTCCCCTGCCGCCACATCGGTGGTGCGTATACCGTCGAGAAGGGAGGTCTTGCCGTGATCGACGTGACCCATTACGGTGACAACAGGAGCTCTCGGTAACTCAACATCGTCCGAATCGGTTGCGATCAGTTCTTCAAACTCTTCCTCCGCAACCATCTCTTCGAAGGGCACGAAAGAAACTTCGTAACCAAAACGTTTACCAAGATCAGCGGCAACATCATCCATCAGTGGTTGATTGATTGTGGCAAAAACGCCGCGTTGCAGGAGCAACGTCACAACGTCTTTGGGCTTGATGCCGAGCTTTTCCGCAAACTCTTTAACTGTCGATCCTTCGATCAGGCGAACGGATTTGAGTTCCCCGGTCTGTGGTAACTCGAGTCGCCCAGCAATGCGATCTTCGAGCGATAGTGCCTTTGGTGGCGGAATGAATTCACCTTTATCAAAGCGTCCTGCCTTGCCTTCAATCTTTCTACCTCCACGCGGACTGCTGCGCCGCGAACGACGACGTCCTGAATCCGGTGGCGGGATGTAAGTGGTTTGTGGAGTTGCTGTTTCACCGGGCGTTCCCAGGCGTTCTGCACGAGGCAACGAAGGTCGTTCCCGAAGCCTCGGTCTTTCAGCTCTCTCAACTCGTTCTCGGCTTGGAGCTGCCGGCGGAGCCGGCGGCGGCGTAGGTGCCGGAGCGCGTTCGCCGGGACGGATACCCGCGTTTAGGGCTGCAGCAGTTGGGCGCAACACACGAACCTGACGTGATGGCGGCACTGGTGTGGTCCTTACTGCAGGCGTTTCAGCGACCACCGCGGGCTCTGCGAGAACTTCGGCCGGGGCCTCTGTTTCCTCAGCAAGAGGGACGTCCTCAATAGTTGGTTCACTGGCGACTTCAGCGGGTTTCTCAGCGCGAACTGCGGGAGTCAGCTTCTTGACCAACCGGGCAGTGGTTGGTTGTTTTGGCGCGGCTGGCTCAGCTTCAACCGGGGCTTCAGTGACTTCGGCCACTTCATGCTCTGGAGTTGGTTCTGGCTCGACAATCTCTGGCTCTGGTTCCGGTTGGGAAACAGCCTCAGTTGCCGGCATAGCGGCACGCTTGACGACCTTAACAGCGCGCTTGATGGTTGTTTCTTTTTTCGGAAAATACTTGTTCCGAATCTTCTCAGCTAGTTCTTTAGAAACTGAGTTGGAAGGCACACTAACGTCAACACCTTCGCGTCGAACTTCTTCAATCAGACGCTTAGTGTCGAGTTTTAGCTCTTTGGCGAGATCGTAAATACGAACTTTCGAGGAAACTGTCATGCAATCCTTCTGACGCTTTGCGTCCCGACAACTTCAAAAGTGATTAAGGTCCATCGCTCTTAACCACTTTCGAGCGTCGTTCAGAAGGGTGACGCCTGACAGGGGCTATGGAGCGAAGCTGGCAAACAGGCCCAGAAAACCATGTTTGCTGCACTACAAAATGGCTGCATCG